>CAZPZV010000009.1:0-19788 GCA_964591185.1 uncultured Candidatus Saccharibacteria bacterium
TTAAACCGAAACAGATTGCTTAAAATTATTCTTTAGGGTGAAAAAAAGTCCTGGACACAAAGTCCGGGACTTCTCTATTTGACCAAAGTAGATAAAAATGTCATACTACGTGCTATGAATAAAAAGAAAGTAACAGCAATACTGCTTATACTACTCGCCTTTGTTGCTTATTTAGCGGTTTCTCCCGCGTATTTTAATCGTGGAGTGGATTTCGTAAATGAAAGCCTTCGTCTCTCCCTTCCCAAGATAGAAGAGAGGGATTTTCAGTTAGGGCTTGATCTTCAAGGTGGAGCTTATCTTCTTTATGAAGCCGATCTTTCCGATATTGAGGAAGAAGAGGTAAGCAGTCACATGGAGGCGTTGCGCAACCTTATAGAGCGCAGAATAGATATTTTTGGAATAGGGGAGCCGGTGGTACAGATAAAAGGTGACCGTTTAGTGGTTGAGCTTCCCGGAGTTCATGATCTGGAAAAAGCGATAGAAAAGATCGGGGAAACTCCTTTTCTTGATTTTCGTGAAATTCCGGAAGGAGCAGAAGAAGAGCGCGCGGAAAAGATAGAAGAAGCGGAAGAGCTTATAGGAAAATCTTTTAATCAGTTCACTGAGGAGGACTTGGAAATACTAGAGGAAGAGGGTTTTGACATGGAGACACTGCTTTCCGAAACTCCTTATGTAATCACAGAGCTTACCGGAAGAAGGTTGGAAAGCGCGAGTGTTGATTTTGAACCGACGACCAACAAGCCGGTTATCTCTCTTGCTTTTGACAGCGAAGGAGCACAGCTTTTTGAAGAGATCACCGCTCGTAATGTGGGACGTCCGTTAGCCACTTTTCTTGATGGAGAACTTCTTCAAGAAGCAACGGTTCAGGAAAAGATTAGCGGAGGCAGAGCACAGATAACCGGAGATTTTAGCTTAGAAGAAGCGAGAGGAATAGCGCAAAACCTACAAGCAGGAGCACTCCCTGTTCCTATTGAGTTGATTTCTCAGCAAAGTATCGGTCCTTCTCTGGGAGAAGAGTCCTTGAATCTTTCCATTATGGCAGCTTTGTGGGGATTCTTGGCTGTTTCCATTTTTGTTGTTGCTGTTTATCGTTTGCCTGGAGTGCTTTCTGTAATATCTCTCCTTTTGTATGGACTTATATTACTTGCTTTGTTTAAGAGCATTCCTATAACACTGACCCTTTCCGGAATTGCCGGTTTTATACTTTCTCTGGGTATGGCTATTGACGCCAATATACTCATCTTTTCCCGTATGCGTGAAGAGATAAGAAAGGGGAGCAGCTTTAAAGAAAGTGTTGATGAAGGATTTAGAAGAGCTTGGCCGTCGATAAGAGATGGTAACTTTACCACTCTTATTGTTGCTGTAGTGTTCTTCTTTATTGCCACCAGCTTTGTGCGCGGATTTGCGGTAACCCTTATTTTGGGAATACTGGTAAGCATGTTTTCCGCCATGGTTGTTACACGTTATCTTCTTTCTTTGTTTGCGGACAGCAAGCTGAGTAAGATAAAGAAATTATGGATATAAAGATTATTGATTTCATAAAAAACAGAAAGGCTTACTACTCTTTCTCTGTTGCACTGATAGTTGTCTCTGTTTTTGCTTTGTCTTTCTGGGGACTGAATTTGGGAATAGAGTTTTCCGGAGGAAGTGTGCTTGAAGCGGAGTATTCTGATGAGAGACCACCTATTTCAGAAATAGAAGAGAGATTGGGCGACGATGCTTATGTACGAGCTATCGGGGAAAAAGGAGTGCTCGTGCGCACCACTTCCTCTGATGAAGAGAGTTATAACCGTATTATCTCTGCACTTCAAGGGGCGGAAGAAAAGTACTTTGAGTCTATCGGTCCATCGGTTGGAAAAGAGTTAACTAACAGGTCACTGCTGGCCATACTGATAGCTTCTCTTTTGGTGATCATCTATGTAGCACTCAGTTTCCGTGGAGAAGAGCTAATTAAACCGGGAAAGTACGGTGTTATTGCTGTTAGTGTAGCCATCTTGCATGATATGCTTATTGTTTTAGGAATATTCTCTGTTCTTGGATATCTGTATGAAGTACAGATGACCATTCCCATTGCCGTGGCTCTGCTTACCACTCTTGGTTACTCTATAAACGATACTGTAGTCGTTTTTGACCGTGTAAGAGAAAACTTGGAGAAAGGTACGGAAAAAAAGTTTTACAATATAGTGAACAGAAGTCTTACACAAACACTGGGAAGATCTCTTGCCACATCCTTTACCACGATTATTGTTTTGACATCCATTCTCTTTTTTGGAGGAACAACACTGTTTTATTTCGCACTGGCGCTTATTATAGGGATAGCTCTTGGTACTTACTCTTCTATATTCCTTGCCGGACCGCTTCTTTTCACATTGACAAAGGACAAGTAATATTTTATAAATAAAGAATATGTTCAGATATAGTGAAGTTTCTTCAGATCTTCTTTCTCAGCTAAACCCAAGAACGAGAGAGGTTCTTGTGCGTCGTTTTGGGCTTCATGAAAACAAAAAAGAAACACTGGAGTCTATTGGAAAAGATTACAATGTTACTCGTGAAAGAGTGCGTCAGATAGAGAGGGAAGGAGTAAAGAAGGTTATGGAGAACTCCAAGAAAAAGGTTTCCATCTTTCTTTCACTAAACAAAGAGCTGGAGCGCTTCGGGGGATTGAAGCGTGAAGACAGACTTATAAGCTCTCTTTCTAAGGAAGAGCAAAACAACAGTCATCTTGTTTTCCTCCTCAGCATAGGGGAGTATTTTAAACGTATCTCGGAAACAAAAGAAACACACTCTCTGTGGACAAACAACGAAGAGTCTCTTTGTACAGCAAAAGAGGTCATAGAGCACGCCTACAAGACGCTCATGGAAGAAGGAACGCTTCTTACTATAGAAAGGATTGATCCGGCAAAAACTTTGTCTCCGGAAAAGATTATCTCTTATTTGGAAATATCGAAAAAAGTGGGACAGAGTGAGGACGGCAGTTTTGGTCTTTCCACGTGGCCGGAGATAAACCCCAGAGGCATAAAAGACAGAGCTTATCTGGCCATGAGAAAAGAAGGGAAGCCGTTGCACTTCAGAAAGATATGTGAAATCATTGGGGGAGCGAATGCACAAACGGTACACAACGAACTTATCAAGGACGGTCGTTTTGTTCTTGTGGGAAGGGGGGTGTACGCACTGTCGGAGTGGGGATACTCTCCGGGTGAGGTGAAGGATGTTATTCGTAATATACTGGAAAAAGAAGGACCTCTAACAAAAGAGGATATAATTGAAAAGGTCTTTTCTCAGCGACTGGTAAAGAAGAACACTATTGTGCAGAATCTAAGTAATAAAAAGCGCTTCGCGAGAAGCAATGATGGAAAATATACCTTGGCTCAGTGAAATAATAGAGGTACAAGAGGTTGTCTTTTCTTCTATACTACCTGTTTTTTGGGATTTTTTCAAAACCTGGTGGTGGCTTCCTCTTCCTTTTCTGTTATGGCCTAATTTTAAATATCACTGGCTTTACTGGCGTAACCGTGTCTGGGAAGCAACAAGTAAAACGGGGGGCATTATGCTTGAAGTGCGCATTCCCGGAGAGATGCTAAAGCCGATTCGTGCCATGGAATCTGTTCTTTCCGGATTCTGGCAGATATACGGTGAGCCGAACTGGTTTGAAAAGTGGTGGAAAGGAGAGTATGGACTTTCTTTTAGTTTAGAGATAGCTTCCATTGATGGCACACCTCACTTTTTGTTGAAGATACCGGAAAGTCAAAGAGATATCTTTGAGTCCCATATTTACGCACAGTATCCGGAAGCGGAGATAAACGAAGTAGAGGATTATGTGAAAAACGTGCCTCAAGACATTCCCAACGATCACTGGGATATATTGGGAACGGACTATACTATGGTTGCTCCGGACTGTTTTCCCCTAAGGACTTATGCAGAGTTTGAAACGGAACGTGAAGCAAAAGAAGAGAAACGCGTTGATCCCATGTCCTCACTGCTTGAGGGTCTTTCTCTTTTAAAGCAAGGAGAGCAAGTTTGGATACAGATAAAACTAAAACCGGTTACCGATGCGGAAACGGGTTTTGTTAGGGGGTGCAAGAAGATGCGTGACAGTTTGGTAAAAAGAAAAGAGCCTCCTAAAAAGAAATCTATTCTAATGGAAGCATGGGAAACTCTTATTGACGGAATTGTGAATCAGGAGAAAAGTGATGAAAAGATGCACCCTCCAGAGATGATGCTCACTCCGGGCGAGAAAGAAGCTGTTGCTGCCATAGAAAGAAAGATGTCCAAGCATATTTTTAAAACGCACATACGCTTTGTTTACATATCAAAGAAAGAGAGTTTCTTTGGGGGAAGATTCAAGTTTCCCATGAGTTTCTTTAATCAGTTCAACAACCCTACTTTAAATACCATAATTCCTTGGGGAAAAACGATAACCAAGGTAAAGCAGAACTGGTATGATTTTTACTTTATGAAAAAGAAGAGGCTTTATATAAAAAAGAGAAGGATGTTTCGCAATTACGTTGATCGCAAACAGGCATTTGATCCTGTGCAAGTAAAAGGAGCTTCTTTTATCCTCAACACCGAAGAGGTTGCTTCTATCTTTCACTTCCCTTCCCGTATTTCCGCACCCGCTTCCGTAATCCAGCGTGTGGAGTCAAAGAAGAAGGAGGCGCCGTTTAATCTTCCTACAGAAGACGATGAGTGAAAAAGATATTACATACTTTGGGGTAACCAACTTTCGCAACCAAAGAAAGAGATTTGGCATTAAGCGTGACGACAGAAGACGTCACTTTTATGTTATCGGAAAAACAGGTATGGGAAAGACGGCGATGATGGAGAACATGGCTATTCAGGACATAATTAGGGGTGATGGAGTGGGATTCGTTGACCCTCATGGAGAGGCATCACAGCGCGTTCTTTCTTTTGTTCCCCGTGAACGCATAAACGATGTTATCTACTTTAATCCTGCGGAGTCCAATTACCCTATAGGATTTAATGTGATGGAGAGCGTCGATGAAGAGTACAGACACCTGGTTGCTTCCGGACTTATGGGAGTGTTTAAAAAGATATGGCCCGATGTCTGGTCTGCGCGCATGGAGTATATTTTAAACAACACCATTCTTGCTCTCTTAGAGTCGCCCAACTCCACCCTTTTGGGCATAAATCGTATGATGGCCGATGCAGAGTACCGCAAAAAGGTGGTGGAAAAGGTTTCCGATCCGGTGGTAAAGTCTTTTTGGATTAACGAGTTTGGTCGTTACAGTGAGCAGTACGCCATAGAGGCCACTGCTGCGGTACAAAACAAAGTGGGTCAGTTTATTGCCACTCCTTTGATTAGAAACATTGTTGGGCAGGTGAAGTCAAGCATAGATATGCGGGACGTTATGGACAACCGCAAGATACTGGTGATGAATCTTTCTAAGGGAAAGATAGGGGAAGACAACTCTCTTCTTTTGGGAGGCTTGCTTATAACCAAGTTGCAGCTTGCGGCCATGTCGCGAGTAAACATCCCTGAAAAAGAAAGAAAAGACTTCTTTTTATACATAGACGAGTTCCAGAGTTTTGCCACAAAATCATTTGTCACCATTTTGTCCGAGGCGCGTAAGTACCGTCTCTCCCTTATCCTGGGACACCAGTATGTGGCACAGATGGAAGAAGAGGTTGCTGATGCCGTCTTTGGTAACGTGGGAACTATAGTCTCTTTTCGTGTGGGATCGGAAGATGCAGAGTTTCTGGAAAAAGAGTTTGCTCCGGATATAAAAGTTGAGGATATAATAAATTTGCCCAAGTACCATATTTATGTAAAACTAATGATTGATGGGGTTGCAGGAAGACCTTTTTCCGCGACTACTATTCCTCCCTGGGAAGGAGAAAGTGATCAGGTGCGTGATAAGATAATTCGTGCTTCTCTGGAGCGTCACGCAACGGAAAGAAGTGTGGTGGAAGAAAAGCTGAAGCGTTGGCTGGGAGAGTTTCAGGCATCCAGCATGGAAGCAGTAAAAGATGTTTATGATGCGCAGTGTTCCAGTTGTGGTAAAAAGACAAAGGTTCCTTTCATTCCTGATGGCACAAGACCCACATACTGTAAGACTTGTCGCAAGAAGCCAAAAGAAGAAAAAGCCAAGTCACTTAAAGAAGCTCTCACCCCTGAAGATAAAGGACCTTCTCTTAAAGAAGCTCTTGCTCCAGAGGAAGAGAAGGGGATAAGTAAGTTAAAAAAAGCTCTTCGTGATGCTTTAGGCAAAAAATGAAAAAAGTAGAAGACATACAAGTAAAAGGAAAACGTGTTCTTGTCCGTTGCGACTTTAATGTTCCTCTTGATAAGGAGGGCAATGTAGTGGATGATATTCGTATTCGCGAAGCTGCTCCCACGATAAACTATCTGATAAAAGAAGGAGCGAAAGTGATCGTTATGAGTCACTTGGGAAGTCCGAAAAATCAACGAAATATAGGAGAAAAAACATCTTTATTACAAAGATTGAGCAGAAAAAGGCCGGAAGGAAGCATCTATCCGATAAAAGAACATCTCTCCCTTGCAATTAAAAGACCGGTTGATTTTGTGAATGACTGCATAGGAGAAAAGGTAAACAAGCGTATTTCAGAAATGGAAGAGGGTCAGGTTCTTCTTTTAGAGAACGTCCGTTTTTACAAAGAAGAGAAGGAGAACTCTATGGACTTTGCCCGAAGACTTTCCTCTCTTGCCGATGTTTATATCAACGACGCTTTTTCCGTCTCTCACCGTAATCATGCTTCCGTTGCTTCCGTTTCCCGCTTTCTTCCCTCTGCTGCGGGCATGTTGCTGCAAAAGGAGATAAACACCTTGCAGGAGATAAAAAAAGACAAGAGACGTCCTTTGGTGGTGGTTATTGGAGGAGCAAAGATAAAATCAAAGATGTCCGCTGTAAGCTATTTTCTAAAGAATGCCGATCACGTCATTCTTGGAGGAAAGCTGGCTAATGCCGTGCTTGTGGTACGCAACATCTCTATCGGGCAGGATATGCCTGAAGATGACGTTGTTCGTGCCGTGGAAGAAAACGACTTTACTTCTCCCAAGGTGCACATTCCTGTGGATGTAATTGCTTCTCCTGATCACACGGGAAGTGTCTATGTGCGTGAAACCGCCCCTGCACAGGTGAGAGGTGATGAGGATATACTTGATATCGGCAGTGAAACGATAAAGATGTACGGAGAGATAATCAAAGAAGCGGGCGCGATTATATGGATCGGCCCCTTGGGCTTGTTTGAAGAAAAAAGCTTTGAAACGGGAACAAGAGAAATTGCCGATCGCATTATTCGTAATCACCGGGCGTTAAAGATCGTTGGCGGAGGAGACACTATCAGCGCTCTTGCCAAATTTGATTTACTGGAGAAGATGGATCACTACTCTTGTGGAGGAGGAGCTCTTCTTGCTTATATCAGTGAAAGTCCTATGCCGGGGCTTGAAGGACTATGAAAAACGTAAAAGAAGCAGCAAAGATGATCTCTGAGGAAAAGAACGGAGCAGTTATTTTTGCCGACTCTGATCTTGACGGTGTTACTTCGGCTATAATGCTACAAAAAAGCATAGAGCTTATAGGAGGAAGTGCTTGTGTTTATATCTCTGACATAGAAAATTGGGGAAGAGGACTGACTCCTAAAGCGGTTTCCGCTATAGAGGAAGAGTCATCCCTCATTATTACTCTTGACTGCGGTATGTCCAGCTTTGAAGGGGTGGAAGAGGCAAAGAAAAAAGGATTTAAAGTTATCGTCATTGATCACCACGAGCCACTGGAAAAACTTCCTTGTGCTGACCTGATCATCAATCCAAAGCAAGAAGGGGACAGTTATCCCTTTAAAAAGATGGCCAACGCCGGGGTTGTGCTTTTTTTCCTTGAAGAGTTGTTGCAAGAAAAGTTTCTTTTACTGAGAAGAAAGTTTATGGAGCTTACTACTATTGCAACTGTGGCGGACATGGTTCCCAAAGAAAAGGACAACAAAAAAATACTCGATGAAGGATTGCAGTTACTTGAAAATCCGCAGTTACCGGCATTACGTGTATTAAGAAGGAATATAGAGAGTGATTTCGTGCAAAAAACGACATCTCTTTTAAATATCACTGAAAGGAAAGGAAAGGTTAATTATAGTTATCTTTTTCTTTCTGCAGAAGAGGAGAGTGCAGCGGAAGAAATGCTTGAAGATCTTTTCAGTGCGCGTAAGGAGAGGGATGATGGAATCGCTTTAGCCGTGAATAGTGTGATGCAAAAAGTTTCCGAAGACAGTGTTATTGTTTTTGAGGAGGTGGACGCTCCATCCCACTATTGCGGAACGATTGCTTCGCATGTAATAAGCAGAGTAAAGAAACCAACTTTTATCTATGTCACTGAAGGGGATGTGAGTAGGGGGTCGGTACGAGCTCCTTCGGATTTTAATTCTGTGAAAGCGATGAGTCACTGCTCTTCTTTTTTACTTAACTTTGGAGGTCATCCTCCCGCAGCCGGTTTTTTATTAAAAAAGAAAGATTTAAATAAATTTAAAAACTGCTTAATAGATTATCTCAAATGAAAAAAGTAATCATATATACAGATGGAGGCTCTAGAGGAAATCCCGGCAAAGCAGCCGCGGGAGCTGTTTTCTACAACGAAAAAAAGGAAAAGATAAAAGAGTACGGCAAGTATCTGGGGGATGGCATGACCAACAATGAGGCGGAGTACCAAGCGGTTATTTTTGCCCTTTCCAAATTCAAGGCCGATTTCGGAAAGCGTCTTGCCAAAGAGATAGAGGCAGAGATTAGATCCGACTCCGAGCTTCTCGTAAACCAGATCAACGGAAATTATAAGATAGAAAATGAGAAGTTGCAGCCGTTGTTTTTGAAACTGTGGAATCTTTGCCTTGATTTTAAAAAAGTAAAGTTCAAGGCGATATCACGCTCCTTTAACAAGGAGGCGGACAGGATGGCTAACGAGGCCCTGGATAAAGAGAAAACTCTTTTTTAAGATGGAGGAGTTACTGCAAGAACTAAAAAAAGCGCTAGAAGAAGAAAGAAGGGCGGAGGTGGAAAAGATGGAAGAAGAAATGCGTAATATCTCCGGGAAAGAGCGTGAAAAAAGGGGCAGAGCGATTCTTCACTTAAAAGGCAGGATTATTGGAGAAGAGTTTGGATACAAGATTGTAAAATTCAAGAGAGAAAAAGAGATAGATTCAGAGATAGTTAGCGGGGATTCGGTTTTACTGAGTAATGGTGATCCTTTGCGTGGTGTTGGCGGAACAGTGATGGAAACGGGAAGCAGTCATATTGTTGTGGCCACGGAAAGCCCTTCCTTTACGCGCATAGATCTTTCCGTAAACGATGTTACATTTAGGCGCATGCAGGAAAATCTAGAGAATCTCAGCGAGGAAGGAGTGTCCGTTTTACAGTATTTTTTAGGAGAAAAAGAACCTTCTTCTTTTAAGAGAGTTGATTTTTCCTCTCTTGACGGGGATCTAAACGAGAAACAAAGAAAAGCTGTTTCCTGTGCACTGGGTGCGCGGGATTTTTTTCTTTTACACGGTCCCTTCGGCACAGGAAAGACAAAGACAACAGCAGAAATTATTCTTCAGGAGGTAGAAAAAGGAAACAAGGTTCTTGCCACTGCGGAGAGTAATGTAGCTGTTGATAATCTTGTAGAAGAGATATACAACAAAGCGCAAATAGTGCGCCTAGGGCATCCGGCGAGAGTTTCAAACAAGTTGAAAAAAGTAACCCTTTCCTTTCTTCTTGAAAGTGATAAAGAGTACTCCTCGGTAAAGAAGTTGAGAAAGATGGGGGAGAGTGCGGTGGAGGAACAGAAAAATTACACTAAACCAACGTTGCCCAAAAAAAAGGTAATGGAACTCTCTTATTTCAAAAAAGGAAAAGGTTCTGTTTCCGTCAAAGAAATGGAGTCCATGGCCAAGTGGATCTCTTTAAACGAGAAAGCAGACGGATACTACGAGGGTGCGCGTGCGGTGGAGGATGTTATTTCCAGGCGCATTCTACAAAAATCGCAGGTAGTTCTTAGCACTAACTCTTCTTCTGTATTAACGGAAGAGGATTTTGACATTGTTGTCGTTGACGAAGCTTCGCAAACAACCGTTCCCAGTGTGCTTTTGCCTCTTTCCAAGGCGCCCCGTTTTGTTCTCGCCGGAGATCACAAACAACTTCCTCCGACAGTATCCAGCAAGGAGGCGCAGATGCTAAAACACACTCTTTTTGAAGAGTTAATGGAAAGATTTCCGCAACAGTCCTCGCTTTTGGACATACAGTACAGAATGAACGAAACTTTGATGCGTTTTCCTTCAGAGCAGTTCTATGAAGGAAAATTGAAAGCTTTTTTCAAAGACATCTCTCTTCGCGATCTTGGCGTGGAAGATGATAATCCTCTTCTTTTTATTGACACCTCAAAACTTGAAGACTGTTTTGAGAGCAGAAAAAAAGACTCTTTTTCCATTCACAATATGCGTGAGGCAGTTTTAGTAAAAGAGGTTTTTGAGGATCTCTTGAAAAAAGGAGTACAAAAAGATCAGATAGGCATCATCACTCCTTATGAGGATCAGGTGGAGGTGATAAAAAACATGTGCAAGACAGAGGTGCACACGGTGGACGGCTACCAGGGACAGGAAAGAGAGGTGATGATACTTTCTTTTGTACGCAGCAACAGAAAAAGAGAACTTGGCTTTTTAAGAGACATGAGAAGATTAAACGTTTCTCTTACAAGAGCGAAGAGAAAACTTGTTCTTATCGGTGACAAGGAAACGCTTTCCTCACACAAAGTCTACCGGCGTCTCATACACGCCTTACATACTCTCCTGTTTCTGTGTTTACTTCTATAACGTCTTCTTCTTTAACAAAGAGGGGGACTTCCATAGTGGCTCCCGTTTCCAGCGTTACTGTTTTTGTTCCTCCTTGTGAACGGTCTCCTTTTACTCCCGGAGGAGACTCTTTTACTTTTAAGCTTACCTTTACGGGAATAGATACAGAAATAGGATTTTCATTAAAGTAGATTATGGTTACAGGCGTGTTTTCTTTTAGATAGGGCAGTTTTTCCTCTATATTACTCTTTTCCATTTGCAGGCGTTGATTGTCTTTTTTGGCAAAAACACACTTTCCACGGTTAGAGTAAATAAAAAAGGCATCCTCTTTTTCTATATCCGCCTCTTCTACATCATCTTTTGCGTGAAAAGTTTTTTGCAGAGCTGTTCCGTCTTTTAGATTACGCAAGCGTGTTTGCATAACGGAGCTTCCTCGCCCCTTGAAGCTGTGCGAGTGCTGCAGTACCTCGTACGGCTTGCCATCAAGATTAATAATAACTCCTTTTCTTATCTCTGTGTGTGATAGTTTCATACTAGACATCATATCGCAAAGAAAACTCTTGCGCAAATCATTTCATGTGTCATCATAAATAAAGATGACTAAATCTATATTAAAAGCTGCTTTTGCCGGACTGGTAACAGGATTCTTTTTTCTGGTATTTATTCCTTTTTTACTTATAAACAGCGGGGTTGATTTTCCGGAGATAAATCACCCCTTTTTACAAGTATTGGGAGTGTTTTTTGTTTTTTTGGGAGTGGTTCTGTTTTTCTACTGCTTTGCCTTGTTTGTTTTTTGGGGAAAAGGAACTCCGGCTCCCATTGAACCCCCCTCAGAACTGGTGATTAGAAGTATTTATCGTTATACAAGAAATCCGATGTACTTAGGTTATTTTGGCATCGTTCTGGGAGAGTTTTTCTTTTTTGGTAATCTTTTATTGTTTTTTTATTTTCTTTTTATTGTTCTCTTTGTTAATCTTTATTTGTTGTTTATAGAAGAACCTAAGTTAAGAAAAAGATTCGGTTCTGAATACGAAGATTATATTAAAAAAGTTCCACGTTGGATAACCTTGCGCAAATCATTTTATATGTCATTATAGAAAGCAATTATGAGCAACAAGAATTTACTGATAATTACTTCTGTACTGGGATTGCTTGTTTTTATTCTCTTCTTTATTATAACCATTCCCGTACTCAATTTTTTCTACAAAGAGGAGTTTGAATTAATAGAAGAACCATTGCCCGAAGATGTTTCTGTTCACGAGCTCTATTATATCGCTGATTGCGGAAGCGACTTTTCCTGTTTTCTGGATTTTGCCCGCGAGTGTGAACAGGTTAACGCCGAGACGGAGGAAGGCGTGATTATTGACGTTATCGGAAAAGGGGAAGAAGGATGTTTTTTGTATAAAGAGGAAGAGGAGAGTGCCCTGTGTATTGTTCCCATGGAAGAGTTTTTTTCCATGCTTGATGAGTGGGAAGAGGAAGGTGACTTTTTACCGCAAAGCATAAACGAGGAGTGGTGTGAATACTCTCATTTTGAGTGGGAAAGGTCGGCTTTAAAAAATATAGAATAAAAAAATGAAGCCAGTCGGCAAAATCACTCACTATTACGGAAGAGTGAAAGTGGCCGTTGTGGATCTTCACGGAGAACTGAAGGTAGGGGATTCCGTGCGCATCGAAAAGGAAGGTGACGGATTCGATCAAGTTGTTTCATCTATGCAGATAGAGAAAGAAGATGTAGAGAAAGGTGGAAAAGGAGACAAGGTGAGCATCAAGGTGATTCAGGTACCTAAAAAAGGATCTCTCGTGATTGTTGAAGAGTAGGATTAGGAAGCTCGTTAGGAAAACTCTCGATTTTTCCTCGAGAGATGTTTGTAATATTTTATGGAACCACTAGCTTCTAAAATAAGACCGCGTTCGATAAAGGATTTTGTCGGACAAAAACATCTCGTGGGAGAGGGTAAGCCTATGCGTGTTGCTGTAGAGCAAGGACATCTGTTTTCTGTTGTTTTTTGGGGCCCTCCGGGGACGGGAAAGACCACTCTTGCACGCATATATGCAGGAGATGAAATGTTGGAGCTTTCCGCCGTTTCTGCAGGAAAAGAGGATATTAAAAAAGCGATTAAAGAAGGAAAAAAGATCCTTTTTTTAGATGAGATACACCGCTTCAATAAAGCGCAGCAAGACTTCTTGCTTCCCTATGTTGAGTCGGGAGAGCTCGTTCTTATCGGAGCAACTACGGAAAACCCTAGCTTCGAGGTTATTCCTCCCCTTCTTTCCCGTTGTCGTGTATTCGTTTTTTATTCCCTGAGTGATGAGGAGATGAAAGAGATAGTAAGGCGCACGGGTTTTAAAATGAAAGAAGATGCGCTAGAGTGGGTTGTGAAGATGGCCGGAGGGGATGCTCGTCAGGCGATAAGTGTACTGGAGAGTGCCAGTAATCTTTATAAAAATATCAGTGTAGAAAACTTAAAGAATACGGTGCAGTCCAAGTATCTGCGTTATGACAAAAAGGGTGACGAGCACTATAATACTATTTCCGCTTTTATTAAAAGTATGCGTGCCGGTCAGCCGGATGCAGCTCTTTATTATATGTCGCGTATGATAGACGCAGGGGAAGACCCCAAGTTTATCGCCAGAAGAATGGTTGTTTTTGCCGCTGAAGATATAGGCCTTGCTCAACCAACCGCTGTGGTTTTGGCAAACGAAGTTTTCCGTGCCGTGGAAACGGTTGGTCTTCCGGAGTGTGCCATCAACCTTGCTCACGGAGTTGCTTACCTTTCTTTGTGCAAAAAGGACCGATCCGCTTATGAAGGATTCTTGAGTGCTATGGATGACGTGAAGAAGTACGGCAATCTTCCTATACCGATGAGTATAAGAAATGCGCCGACAAAAATGATGCAGGAGATGGGTTACGGAGAAGGGTACGAAAAGTACTCCAAAGAAAGTTTTTTACCGGAAAAACTAAAAAAAAGAAGGTACCTGAAGTGAGATTTCTCATTTCTCTGTATTGGTGTTATAATGCCAAAATGTCGTCGATTAGAAAAAGTAATTTTTAGATAAAATGATTTCCAAGATCGAAAAAAGAAGTGGTAAATTTGCAGATTTTAAAATTGAAAAAATTGAAGACGCTGTTTATAAAGCGTTGACCTTTACTAAAGAAGGGGGAAAGGAGGAGGCAAGAGAGATCTCCAAAAAGGTGCTAAACCTTCTCTTAACCAGATTTGGAAGAGATGAAACTCCCCATGTTGAAGATGTTCAAAACATAGTGGAAGAGGTTCTCATCCTGGATGGTTTTACGGAGACGTCAAAGGCTTACATTCTCTACCGCGAAAAAAGAAGAGAGATGAGGGATACACTGGCCGGTCTTGATGAGTCCACGGAGCTTATCGAAAAGTACATTGACGAGATCGACTGGCAGGTGAAAGAGAACGCCAATATGACCTACTCCTTGCAAGGATTAAATCAGTACACCACTTCGTATATATCGAAAAAGTATTGGTTAAACAAGATATATCCGGAAAAGATACGTAATGCGGCGAATAACCAAGACTTCCATATCCATGACCTTAATCTTTTGGCGACATACTGTTGCGGTTGGGACTTACAGGATCTTTTGATTCGTGGCTTTGGTGGAGTTTCCTCCAAGGTTGAATCAAAGCCCCCAAAGCACCTCCGTCCGGCACTGGGACAGATAGTGAACTTCTTCTTTACACTTCAAGGAGAAAGCGCAGGCGCGCAAGCAATGAGTAACTTCGACACACTTCTTGCGCCTTTTATAAGAAAAGACAACTTAAGTTATAAACAAGTAAAGCAGTCCTTGCAGGAGTTTGCTTTTAACTGCATGGTTCCCACTCGTGTTGGATTTCAAACACCTTTTATAAATGTTTCACTTGATGTTACTGTTCCTCAGTTCATGAAGGATCAGCAGATTATTATCGGAGGTGAACCGCAAGAAGAGACTTATGGAGATTTTCAGAAAGAGATGGACATCTTCAACAAAGCTTTTTATGAGGTTTTGATGGAGGGTGATGCAAAAGGCAGGGTGTTTACTTTCCCTATTCCCACCATATCCATTACCAAGGATTTTGATTGGGACAACGAAAGACTAGACAAGATGTGGGAAGCAACGGCAAAGTATGGAATAAACTACTTTTCCAACTTTATCCACTCAGACATGAATCCGGAGGACTTTAGGAGTATGTGTCTTCACTCCGAAGAAGATATTTTTATAAAGAAAGACGGAGAAGTATTGAAAACTACAATTGGAGAATTGTTTGATATTTACAAGGGAGAAAGAATAGACAAGGAGTGGTTTAAGACAAAAGAACTGATTGAAGCCATGTCCTTAAATCCGGAAACAGGAAAGATGGAGTGGTCGGAAATTGATAAATTCTTAGAGGTTACAGAAAAGGAAATGGTCTCCATAGAAACTATGGATGGAAAGACGATGAATGTCAGTAAAGATCATCTTGTTGCGGTGTTTTCAGAAGAGGGGATTAAAACGAAAAAAGCACAAGAGATTACGGAGAATGATTTTCTTCTTTCTCTGAAAGATGGTTCAGGGCTTTTAAACGAAGAAGATCAGTTTTTGCTGGAGAAGGGTTCTGTTGGAAAAGATTTTCATAACCGTGAGGAGACAGATCTTTCTTTTGCTGATGGATGGGATTTGAGCAATGAAAAAATAGAAAATTTAAGAAAATCAGAGTTTGCAGTAGTTGCAGTTAAGAGCATAAGAAAGGAAGAGCTGGAAACAGAACAATCCTTTTATGATATTGAGCTTAAAAAAAACCATTACTTTGTGCACTCTGACGGAAACATCACCCATAACTGTTGTCGCCTCAGATTGGACAACAACGAACTTATCAAAAGAGGAGGAGGGTTGTTTGGATCACAGCCACTTACGGGGAGTATCGGTGTAGTCACTATCAATCTTCCGCGTATCGGGTATCTTTCTAAAACAAAAGAACAGTTCTTTAACAGACTAGAAGAAATGATGGACTTAGCAAAGGAAAGCTTGGAGTTGAAAAGAAAAGTGCTGGACAACTTTATTGAAAAAGGACTCTACCCCTACACCAGACACTATCTTTCTTCGGTTAAAGAGATTCGCGGATCGTACTTTGGAAACCACTTCTCCACTATCGGGTTTATCGGCATGAACGAGTCCTTGCTTAATTTTATGAAAGAGAATATAGCATCGGACAAAGGAAGAGAGTTTGCACTGGAGGTGCTCGACTTTATGAACAAGAAGCTTATCGAGTATCAAGAAGAAACGGACAGTCTTTACAATCTGGAGGCAACTCCGGGAGAGGGTGCTTCTTTCCGTCAGGCGCGCATAGACAGAGAAAAGTATCCGGACATAGTTACTGCGGGAACAAAAGAAGCCCCTTACTACACCAACTCTGTCCACTTGCCGGTAAACTATACCGATGATCCCTTTGAGGCGTTGGACATGCAGGACGAACTGCAAACCAAGTTTACCGGAGGAACAGTACTGCACCTTTTCTTGGGAGAGAGAATGCCTGATGCTCATGCGGCAAAGAGTCTTGTACGCAAGGTGTTTGAGAATTACAGCCTTCCTTACATCACCCTTAGTCCGACCTTTTCAATTTGTCCAAACTGTGGTTATATTAAGGGTGAAAGGTTGTACTGTCCAAATTGTAAAATTAACAAACCTAAAAAGGTTATAAAAAAATGAAAAAAGTATTTAAAAGTGAAGAAGAAGCACGCGAAGCAGTTTGTTTTGACTGTGGCTGTGAAGTAAAAAAGGGAGCTGTACTGGTCTATGAAGACAACGGTGAAGAGTTGTTTGCCGCCAAGTGTGACCAGTGTTTTTCTCAAAATGAAGGCATTTCTGACTACAAGAAGTGCGAAGTTTACTCCAGGATCGTCGGTTACCTGAGACCGGTAAACCAGTGGAATGACGGAAAAAGGCAGGAGTACAGTGAAAGAAAGGAGTATAAAGTTTCACAAGACAAGTGAAAATAGGAGGAGTACAAAAACTTACACTTATTGACTATCCGGGAAAAACGGCTTGTACCGTGTTCCTTAGCGGGTGCAACTTCCGCTGTCCTTGGTGTTATTCACCGGAGCTTGTTCTTCATGGAGAAATAGAACACCAGCCGCAAATCAAAGAAGAAGAGTTTTTTTCTTTTCTAGGTAAAAGAAAAAACAAGCTTGAAGGAGTGGTTATCTGCGGAGGAGAGCCTACCGTGGAAACTTATCTACAACGCTTCCTGGAAAAGATAAAAGAAGACGGTTTCCTGGTAAAACTGGATACCAACGGATCTAATCCCCAGGTGTTAAAAAATCTCTTTTATGGCCGATTAGTTGATTATGTGGCTATGGACGTAAAACTTCCTTTAGAGAGATATGAGGAGACCGGTTTTTTTGATAAAGAGAAGATAAGAGAGAGTATAGAGATGATAAAAGAGAGCGCCCCCGATTACGAGTTTCGTACCACCGTTGTTCCCGGGGTGCACGGAAATGAGGATATAAAAAAGATAGGGGAAACGATCAAAGGAGCGAAAAGACACTTTATACAAAACTTTTTGCCCCAAAAAACTTTGGATGGCAGTTTCTTGCTTAAAGATCCTTTTAGTGAAAAGGAGTTAGAGGAGTTTAAAAAAACAATGGAAGAGTTCGTCTTTTGTGAGATAAGAAGATAGTATGCAAAAAAGAACCAAAATCATCGCCACCCTTGGTCCGGCTTCCGATGCAGAAGAAAAGATAGAGGGAATGATAAGAGAGGGGGTTAGTGTGTTTCGTTTTAATATGAAGCACGGAGACATGGAGTGGCACAAAGATCGCATAAAGAGAGTGCAGCAGGTAGCTGATCGCATAGAGCAGCCTATAGGTATTCTCATAGACCTGCAAGGATTTGAAATCAGGATAGAGACTCGCGAAGAGAAGGAGATGACCGTGAAAAAAGGAGATGTGTTTGTTTTTGGGAACTCTTTTGAAAACGAAGAGGCTGATGCGATTATTCCTCAAGATGTTGTTTTTGAATCCCTTTCAGAAGGAGATACTTTTCTTATAGACGATGGAAGTATAAAGTTTACCGTAAAAGAGAAGAGGGACGGGATGATCTTTGGCGAGGTAAAAAACGGGGGAGTGGTAAAGCACAAGAAGAGCATGAACATCCCGGGCAAGCACATAAACATATCTTCTATCATCGATAGCGATTTAAAGAAGCTGGACAGTATGGCGGAAGAAAAGGTTGATTTTGTTACTCTTTCCTTTGCACGATCCAAAGAAGACGTGGAGATGTTACGCAAAGAGTTAGAAGAAAGAAATATTGAAGCGGCGATAGTAGCTAAAATAGAGAGCGAACAGGCGTTGCGCAACATAGACGAGATTATAGAGGTGTCCGATGTGGTAATGATAGCCAGAGGCGACCTAGGAGTAGAGATACCTATAGGAGAGCTTGCTTTCTGGCAAAGAAAGATAATCAACAAGTGTCGATTGAAAAGAAAAGCGGTGATTGTCGCCACACAGATGCTCTACTCTATGATAGATAATCCGCGACCAACGAGAGCAGAAGCCACGGATGTGGCCAATGCCGTTTTCAATGGTACGGACGCGGTAATGCTTTCCGAAGAAACGGCGATGGGAAGGTATGCTGTGGAAGTGATAACTGCCATGAAAGAGATTCTTGCTTTCAACGAGCAGTTTGATGTTTTTGAAAAAGTACGCTTGGACATGCAGAATCCCACAGATTTTATTATTAACTCCGCTGCGGTGATGACAGAGAGCAGGAAGCTGAAAACGGATATGGCCGTTGTTTTCACGCAGACCGGATACTCGGCAAAAACACTCTCTACCTTTCGTTTACCACTTCCCATAGTAGCTATCACTGATAGCGCGAAAACAGCAGAGATACTTACTCTTTATTACGGAGTCACTCCCATACACTTTCCTTCTCTTACGCACGAGTTTCAGTCTTCTGAGTTTATACTGGAAAGACTTAGAGAGAAGGGTGTCGATTTGCCTGAAGATACGATGATTATCATACACGGGCAACACAAAAAACAAGAAGAACCGACAAAGAACGCCCTCACTTTTGTTACTTTGACATAAACCTGTTTTTGTGTTATCGTAAAGAATAACTCAAGCAGGTGAGGTGATCGCTCTTCACTTATGTGAAGGGAGGAAAGTCCGAACATCCACTCTTTTTAAAGAGTAAAAAGGTAGCGGGTAACGCCCGTCCAGAGCAATCTGAGAGGTGCGAGCAGAGACGCGTTCTTCTGAGAAGAGGAACGGTCCCTTTGGGGATAGTCTTCATCGAAAGATGGAGGGTGAAACGGCTAAATCCTTACCCGGATGCAAGAGCAAGATGTTGGTGGCTCGCTAGAGTTTTGGGGTAACCTAAAACCAAGGTAAATGATCACCGCCCGGAAGGGTAACAGAATTCGGCTTACTTCCTGCTTGAGTTTTTTTATTATGGTCTGGCGCATACTTAATTCAAAATCAAAAAATATTACTTCTTCCGCGGTAATCGTTGCTCTTTCCGTAGGGGTTAGCGCAGTCTTAGGGTTGTTGCGGGATCGTTTGCTTGCCGGAGAGTTTGGAGCTACGGAGAACTTGGATATGTACTTTGCCGCTTTTCGTGTTCCGGATATGGTTTACGGCATCCTTATTACCGGAGGAATAGTGGCCGCTTTTCTTCCCGTTTTCGCGGAGTCTTTTGAGAAGAAAAAAGAAGAAGGGTGGAAACTGGCCAACAACTTACTTAATCTTCTTTTTCTTCTTCTTATAGGCGTATCCACGCTTTTGTTTTTTTTCGCTCCCTATGTGGTGAAGATAATTGCTCCCGGATTTGATGATTCAAATCAAGAGACCACGGTTCTTCTTACGCGCATTATGATGCTAAGCCCTATCCTGCTTGGTGTTTCCAGTCTTTTTTCCGGGATACTGCAGTACTTTAACCGTTTTCTGGTCTACTCTTTGGCTCCGATAATGTACAATCTGGGAATAATCTTTGCCATACTCTTTTTTGTT
>CAZPZV010000009.1:19888-23126 GCA_964591185.1 uncultured Candidatus Saccharibacteria bacterium
CGGTGTGATTCTTGGATCTCTGCTACACCTTTTAATACAGCTTCCGGTTTCCTTTTTCTGTGGATACTCTTACCGTCCTTTGATTGATCTAAGTCAAAAGGAGCTACGCAAAGTTTTCCGTCTTGTTGTTCCACGCTTAATTGCGCAATCCTCGGCACAGATAAATCTTATTGTTATAACTGCTATTGCTTCCACTCTTGCTGCGGGGAGTATTGCTATATTTAATTTCGCCGATCACTTGCAAGCTTTTCCCGTGCGGGTTATCGGTGTCTCTTTCGCTATTGCCGCTTTTCCCGCCTTTTCCCGCGCCTTGGCAGGAGGAGATAAAGTCAAGTTCCTGCAGCAGTTTAGCTCTGTAATGCGTCAGGTGTTGTTTTTTATCATACCTTTAAGTGTTTTTATCTTTCTTTTGCGCGCACAGATAGTACGTGTCATTTTGGGAACAGGGGAGTTTGACTGGAGCGCGACGATGCTTACCGCTGCTTCGCTGGGTATATTCTCTCTTGGTCTTTTTGCCATGGCGCTGGTGCATGTACTCATTCGTGCCTTCTTTGCCCTTCAGGACACAAAAACACCGCTTTACGCCGCACTTTTTTCCATGGGGTTAAATATAGGACTTTCTTTTTTCTTTGTTTGGCTTCTTGGTTTTGATAACCTGGTGCGTAACTTTCTTTCTTTTATTCTCAGACTGGATACTGTTTCCAGTATTGAGGTGATCGCCTTTCCTTTGGCACTTCTCTTCTCCGGTATTGTGCATCTTTTGTTTTTGTTGTACTTTCTGAAGAGGAGTGTAGGTAACATCAGAGGCAAAGAGATGCTTGATTCTTTTCTTTTAACCTTTGCTGCTTCTCTTGTAATGGGACTGGCAGTTTTTGTCTCTATTCACGCGGTTGACCAGTTTATCTATCTGGAAACATTTGTGGGAAGATTCTACCAGATAAGTGTTGCTTTTCTTGTTGCTTTGGTGGTTTACTTTTATACTTCTAAACTGATGAGATCACCGGAAATACATGCTTTTTATAACTCGCTAATCAAATGAGAAACTTTTGTATCATAAGTCATATTGACCACGGAAAGTCCACTCTTGCCGATCGCTTTTTAGAGATGACCAAGACCGTTTCGCAGAAGGATATGCAGGAGCAGTTCTTGGACAGCATGGAGTTGGAAAGAGAGAGGGGGATAACCATAAAACTGCGTCCCGTACGTATGGAGTACGAGGGAGAGGTTTTGAATATGATTGATACTCCGGGGCATGTGGATTTTTCCTATGAAGTATCCAGGTCTCTTTCCGCTGTTGAAGGAGCGGTGCTTCTTGTTGATGCCACCAAGGGAATACAGGCACAAACACTGGCCAACCTGCAACTTGCAAAAGACAAAGGTGAAGAGTTTGTCATTATTCCCGTGATAAACAAGATAGATGCGGAGACGGCAAGAATAGAGGAAACGGAAAAAGAGATGATGAGCGCTCTCCATGTTTCCCCTGAAGATATTATCAAGATATCCGCAAAAAAGGGCACTAATGTAGAACAGATTCTTGATGCTATCGTAGAAAAGATTCCCCCTGTTAAAGGGGATGCGTCAGCTCCTTTGCGTGCTTTGGTTTTTGACTCTGAATACAACGCCTACAAAGGAATAATCGCACACTTGCGTGTTGTTGATGGCGAGCTTAAAAAAGGGGATCGTGTTGCTCTTTTCGCTTCCGGAGGAGGAGGAGATGCAAAGGAGGTGGGATTCTTTTCTCCTCTTATGGTTCAGAGAGAAAGGATCTCTGCGGGAGATATAGGTTATGTTTGTACGGGAATAAAGGAGAGGGGAGCGATCAAATCCGGAGATACGGTATACAGAAAAGGGGAGTCTATTTCTCCTTTGCCGGGATACAAAGAGCCCAGGCCGATGGTCTTTTCCAGTTTTTATCCCAAGAATCAAGCAGACTATCTTTCTTTCTATAACGCATTGCAGGAGATAAGTCTCACTGATCCCGCCTTTACTTTTACCCCTGAGTTTAAAGAAGCTTTCGGAAGAGGTTTCCGTTGTGGTTTTCTTGGATCCTTGCATTCAGAGATCATATCTGAAGTTTTGCGCCGTGATTTCGAACTTGACCTTATCATCTCCGCCCCTTCGGTAACTTTTCATGTAATTAAAAAAAACGGAGAAGAAGTGGTTATACGCTCTGCTTCCGACTGGCCTGATGACTTACAGGCGTCCAAAGAGCCGTGGGTGCGCTTGGAAGTTGTTACTCCCGTATCGGAGTTGGGGGGTACCACTGAGGTTCTTGCTCTTCTTAGAGGAAACTTCCTGGAAACGGAGCATATCTCCGCGGACAGGGTGCTTATCACCTATGAAGCTCCACTGCGCCGTGTGATAATCGGTTTTCATGACAAGTTAAAGAGCGCTACCAAGGGGTATGCTTCGGCAGGCTACGAGGTTTGTGACTTTCGCCCTTCTGATCTGGCAAAGATGGAAGTGCTTATTGCCTTTAATGTGGAAGAGGCCTTTTCCAAGATCATATCCAAAGACGAGGCCTTCGAGGAAGGAAAAAAAATAGTTTCCCGTTTAAAGGAGATAATTCCTCCCGAGCAGTTTGCTGTTCCTCTGCAGGCAAGAGTGGGCGGAAAGGTTGTTGCCCGTGAAACGATAAGTGCAAGGAGAAAGAATGTTACGGGACATCTTTACGGAGGTGACTATACCAGAAAAAGAAAACTGCTAGAAAAGCAAAAGAAGGGCAAAAAGAAGCTGGCCCAAGGAGCGAAGGTGAACATTCCTCAAGAAGCTTTTTTGAAGGTCTTTCGTACTGAGTGATACTTTGGTATAATTGTCCTATGGCAAAGAAAAGCACCCCTTCTCTTTTTATCTTTTCCCTTTTGGTTGTTTTTTGTTTGTTGCTTATTTTTTTAAATATCAGCATATGGCAAGAGAGAGCGGAGAAAAAGAGACACCTGGGCTCCATTAGGGAGGAGTTGGAACAGAACTTCGAAGAAGAGATTATCACCTATGATCTGGATGATGAGTTTACCGTGGAGCGTATTGCACGGGAACAGCTTCTCATGGCTCGTGAAGGAGAAGAGGTAGTGGTTATTCTGCGCAATGAGGAAGAGGAAGAAGAGGATAAAGAAGAGGAAGAGGATCCGGGATTTTTCGAGCAACTGATGGACATACTGCGTTAGTGCGGGTGTAGCTCAGTGGTAGAGCACTGGCTTCCCAAGCCAGCTACGCGGGTTCGATTCCCGTCATCCGCTCC
>CAZPZV010000010.1:0-9580 GCA_964591185.1 uncultured Candidatus Saccharibacteria bacterium
GCCGGATCGTCTAATGGTAGGACGACGGGTTTTGGTCCCGTTAGTCTAGGTTCGAATCCTAGTCCGGCAGCATTTTTATACTAATAACCGAAGCTCTTGAAGTTTTGAGATTTTATTCTCAAGCATTTTAATTTGTGACACTATTAAGTGAGAGAGATTGAATAAATAATTTTATGAAAAAACAAATTCTCGTAATAATAGTATTGATAATTGTATTGGTTGTTTGGGTTGCCGGAGAAAACATCTTAAATGAAGAAAGTGATTATTCTGAATATATATCTACTAACCCTCATCCAATTGTTGATTCTGCACGGAATCAAATTGGGGTGACTGTAAGATATAGTCCTTCGTATGTGGCATTAGAATATCCTCTTGGTGATGTGTCTATTGAGGAAGGAGTTTGTACAGATGTTGTTATTCGTGCTTTTCGGGATGCTTATTCAATGGATTTGCAAGTGCTTGTACACGAAGACATGAAGATCGCTTTTAACCAATATCCTGATGAGTGGGGACTACAAAGACCTGACAAGAACATAGATCATCGCAGGGTTTTAAATTTAAAAACATATTTCAACCGAAAGGGATATTCAATTGATATAAGCAGTAATCCGGACAATTATCTCCCAGGAGACATTATTACATGTATAATACCTGGAAACTTACCTCATATTATGATTGTAAGTGATAGAAAGACAAAATCAGGCGTGCCACTTATTATTCATAACATAGGTGCTGGTACAAGAGAGGAAAATCGTCTTTTTGAATTTGAAATTACGGGGCACTATCGAATTGATATTTCAGATTAATTTTCAAGCTTCAAATATGCAGGAAACTTTCCCCTTCAAATTCTCGTTCTAGAATATAGTAGCCAGTCAAAAGAAGGAAAAAATATCTCTTGACGAAAATGTAGAGTTAATACGATTTGAAATATTATAATTTTCTTGTAATTCAAGCCACGCTCATTTCATTCCGTTCGGGTCATATGACAAGAGATAAAAGGAAAATTTCTCGGATCGCAATTTTACCAAATTTTCTCCGTTTCGCTCCGATTGGGGCCTTGATTTGACCGACAGGTATGTGTGTTATAAAATTACAACTCGTAAATTAAAAACAGAAAAAGGAGTAGATGAACAAAAATATCCTTAAAAAAGCACTATTTGTGCCTCTAATTCTCTTTATTTTATTAGGAGGGTACTTGTTTTTCACAAATCATTCCTCTGAGATTGAAGAGGTTTCTTTAACTGAACTCGCTAGTCAAATAAATGAAGAAAAAGTAGAAGAAATTCAGATTTTAAACCAATCAGCAATTATTACACTCAAAGATGGTGAAAAAATTAAATCAATTAAAGAGCCCGAAGGAACTTTTTCAGAAACTATAACTAACTATGGAGCTGATGAAGAAAAACTAAAAAGGATTGACATTATCCAAAAAGACAGAATGGATTACGGTATTTTGATTGTAGTTGTATCTTTAACCATTTTTTTATTATTACTTGGATTGTTTCTCTACTTTATTTTTCGGAGAACTGGTAAGTCAATCTATTTTGGAAAAGTTAAAGACAGGATTTTTGGAGAAACAAAAGAAAGAAACAAAGAATATAATAAAAGAGACTTTTTAAAACTTCTTAAAGAAGAAGAAAGTAAAACTTTAGAGTTTAAGTCTTCTCTGCGGTGGGATTATCACCAAGGTAAGATTAACAAGGATCTTGAAAAAGTTATTGCTAAAACTGTTGCGGCATTTATGAACACTAAAGGAGGAGTTTTATTTATCGGGGTAGATGATAATGGTGAAGTGATTGGACTAGAAAAAGACCTTACTCCTTTTAATGGTAGCAGAGATGGATTTCTTAAAAAATTATCTGAAATAATTAACAAGTACCTGGGTCCGGAAAACCATGTTCTTATAGATCCTAAGTTTTTAGCAAAAGATGAAAAAGATATTTGTGCATTAAAAGTAGATAAATCTAATAAGCCAGTATATCTAAGAGATGGTTCAGAAAATAAATTTTATATCAGAACACAAAACTCAAGCATGGAATTGACCGGCATTGAAGCGGATAATTATAAAGAAAAAAGATTTTCATAGTTTTTTACAATAAAATCTGGAGGTGAGAAATACAATAAAAAATCTTTACTTTCTCTTTAAGATTCTGATAATTTTTAAATATTACAGCCGAGCAATAACTCGGTTTTTTTATTGTTTCATTAATTCTTGTTTTGTGTTATTTTTTTATTAAACATCAAAGCTTGTCATGGCAATCATTAAAAACAAAACATGACCTGATTAAAATATATGTCATTAGAAAATATACAAAAAGATGTTCATAACTGGACAAAACAATTTGATCCTCAGTACTGGCCTCCTCACGAAATAATGGCAAGGCTGTCCGAAGAAACAGGTGAAGTTGCTCGTGAAGTGAATCATCTCTTCGGCACAAAAAAGAAGAGGGAAGATGAAAAAGAAAACAATTTAGGACAGGAGCTCACAGACATCATTTTTACTGTAGTCTGTATGGCTAATTCTCAAGATATAAACTTGGAGAAAGAGTGGGAGAAGATGATGAATGAAAAGAGTCACGGTCGTGATCAAAATAGATTTAATAGAAAAATTTAATTAATAATTTTTTTACAATATTTCTCAATTTAGAAACGAAAAGGTTAGCAAAAAAATAGTTCACAACAATCATCCGGAGATAGGGAAGTTGGCTACAGGATTATTGCAAGAATATGTTGATCATCAAAAAAAGTGGGAGAGTGAAGATAATGAAAAGGAACAATGTAGTGATTTTTAAAAATCACACATAAATCAAAATTAACCATGGAAGAAAAAGAAGAGAAAACATTAATAGAATCAATTACAACTTTAACTGAACTGGTGAAACAGCTTCGTTCGGAAAGATATCTGCAGATGGTCGATAATCGTAAAAGATTTCTTTTCTACAACTTTATAGCCGGTATGGCTCGGGGAGTGGGGTGGGCACTTGGTGCCACGGTTGTTTTAGGGCTTGTTGTCTGGATTATTTCTTATTTAATAAACGTTCCTCTTTTGGGGGATTGGATAGGCAATATAATCGATTATATTCAAGAAACCAGGCAATAATTATGGTTCAGATATATATAGAACAAGGAGACATTACTAATATAGAAGCCGATGCAATTGTCAATGCCGCTAACAAGGATCTTGCTCCGGGAGGGGGAGTTGCCGGGGCTGTTCACCGCGTCGGAGGATTGAAACTAACCAAGGAGTGTGAGGGACTAGGTGGTTGCGAGACAGGGGAGGCGAAGATTAGCAAGGGGCATGATTTGCCTGCTTCTTACGTTATTCACACTGTGGGACCCGTTTACGGACCAGAGAATGGAAAAGAGGAAGAGTTGCTTTCTTCTTGTTACAGGGAAAGTTTGAGATTGGCCGATGATCATGGATTAAAAAGCATCGCCTTTCCGGGTATATCTACAGGAGCTTTCGGTTATCCCAAAGAAAAAGGTTTTCGTGTTGCTATAGAGACTATAAAAGAGTATTTGGACAAGGAAAACTCTTCCCTGGAAAAGGTTATTCTTGTTGGTTTTACAAGAGAGGATGTGGAATTGTATAAAAGTATCTTAAAAGAATACTTATAAATTCACTAAAAGGATTGTTTTTTTATAAAATTACTCTATTATTAAACCTGAAAAAGGAGATTGTTTTTTAAGGGTTTTGTTTTTTTTGAAAACTAATCAGAAGAAAGGAGACTGAAAATGCAACAACAATTAGAGTTATGGGAAAGGGTCTGCATTTGTCCTGTAGAATGTGATTGTCAGAATCCGCCCCCTGATGATTGGGACGGAGAATGCGGGGTATATCATATTAGCAATCACTGTCCTGTTCACAATTTATATACTTGGCCTTGTTCTGACTGTCCTGTGTGTAATAAATAATTATCAAAAAAACAACAACCCATAAGTGGCCAGAAGTTTGGCCACTTATTGTTTTTTATTAATTAAATCAAAAAACTTTGTTTTTAATCTTTTTTATTATATAATACCGGTAAATAAGGTTTATCTTTAAACCACAAACAACAAGGAGAGTGAAAATGTGTATGGGAGGCATGCATCCTCGAAGTGGTATAATTGCTGCATTGGACGAAGGTGATGAAGTTATTATCCGAAAAGGGTTCGGACATCCTCAAGTTAAAGAGGACTCAATTCACATCATCGCATCCAGAAGCGGTTTTTGTGCCTTAACTACAAGCGGTATAAGGATCATTTGTCGTGACGGTATCGGTGTAATTGTCACTGGGAATCATTACAGTAAATTTGAGTTAAACGAGGAATCAAGGAGGATTATCAACGAAATATCGTAGCACTTTTGACTAAGGGCTTACCGTTTTGATGGCGGTAAGCCCCTTTTTTTATAATTATGCTAGAATGCAGAAATATGCAAAAAGGAAGATTTGAGGATATAAGCTTTGAGTCTATAGAGTGTTATAGAGAAACATTCAAGGATTTAATTTGGAAGGAAAACAAAAAGAAAACTATTGCCGTGGTAGCTGTCTCTCTTCTTTTTGTTTGTAGTTTTATGCTTATACCCTGGGGGATAATGCTTTCTTTTTTCTACTTCTTTTACTTTCTTCGCAAGGCAAGAACCCGCTTTCTAAAAGAGTTTGCTAACAAAAACAACCTAGAGTATAAATCATCAATTCCTTTGAGCAAGGTCAAGGGTAATCTTTTTAAGGCGGGAAACACCAGAAGCATCACTCATGTTATTACAGGAAGTTATAACAACCAAAAAGCAAGATTTTTTTACTACACCTATACTATTGGAACCGGAAAACACTCAACAAGATACAACTTTACTGTTTTTGAAGTATTTTTTAAGGAAATACACTTTCCTCATATGCTCTTGCAATCAAGAAGGATGCCAAGATTCGGAAAAAGGGGAAAGAAAGAGATAAAAGTTAATTTAGAAGAAGAATTCAAAAAAGATTACCGTCTTTTTGTCAGGGACGGATACGGGATTGAGTCCATGCAGATATTCAACGAAGAATTTCTTCGTCTTTTGCAAAAAGAAAACTCTGAGTTTAGTATTGAGCTGAAAAAAGACAGAATGTATATTTATGACAACACCTTTGTGGCCAAAAAAGAACAACTAAAAGAGCTCTATGAGGTTACTGAGCAGATTACTTTAAATCTCTCTCCTTTGCTAAAAAGAATGAAGAATGATTTTGAAGCGCTTCGTCCGTATTTTAATTAGTGAGAGTGGTAATCGTGGTGGTGTTCCTCTTCATCATGGTGAGAATCGTGCTCGTGTGTGTGGGGAGCGAGAAGTGAAATAGAGAACATGAGAGCGAGTCCCAGTGCAAAGAACAGAAGATGATAAGGGAAGCACTTGTCTCTTCTTGACTCACTGAGAGAGTGGGGGATAAGGTCTTGCAGGACTACTATAAGGAATGCTCCCGCGGATATTCCGAGGAGAGGAGTTTCCAGTGAGGAGAAAAAAGAAAGCAGAACAGCTCCTCCCATTGATCCTATAAGAATTGTTCCGGAAACAGCAAAGTTTATCATCACCGCTTGCTTTATCTGATAACCTGCTTTTCGTAGAATAAAAAAGATTGATGTTTCTTGCACCAGTTCGTGAACAAAAACACTTGCAGTGGTTATTATTCCCAAAGAGGGATTTACCGCAAAAGCGGCAGCTATAAGAACACCGTCACCGATGTTGTGAATACCGTTACCGGTTAGTATCCTGCGTATATCGAGGGATGCTTCTTCTTTCATGCCGTGATCGTGAGAGTGGGGAAGTATCTTGAAGATAATCCAGATACCCACAGCACCGACAAGTATCCACATTAATCCACTTTCCATGTTCGGAGAGTGTGCAATGGCCTCTTTTCCAAGTTCGTAAGAAACAAAAAGAAAGAGGCCGGCGGTAAAACTTATTAAAAATCCCAGATTCTTCTCTATTAAACGGTTAATAATCTTCCAAAAGGAAAGAGCTCCGCCCAAAGCGGCAAGCATGACAATAAATGAGGCGATAAATACTTCTAAAATCATAAGTGTAATTATATTATCCGTTACTTAAAAGTCAACGGATTTTCAATCCCTTCTTTATTTATGCTAGGATGTAACTATTATTCGTTTTCTAAGAATTGATTAAACTATGAAAGAAATAAAAACAGACAAAGCACCTCAAGCCGTAGGCCCTTACTCCCAAGCAGTTGTCTCTGATGGTTTTCTTTTTTGTTCCGGACAGATTCCTCTTCATCCGGAAACAGGGGAGCTGGTACAGGGAGATATCAAAGTTCAAACAAAGCAAGTTCTGGAGAACATGAAGAATATCCTTGGTGCTGCAGAGTTGGATATGGGCAACATTGTCAGAGTGGAGATATATCTCGTTAACATAGATGATTTTAAGGAGGTTAACGAAGTCTATGAAACTTTCTTTAATCATTCTCTTCAACCGGCACGCGTGACCATTGGCGTGGCCGCTCTTCCCAAAGGAGCTTCCGTGGAAATGTCGTGTATTGCTAAAAAATAATTCAAGCTTATGACTAAATCAGTAGAAAAAGCATACGAAAGAATAAAAGATGTGGTCTCTCATACTCCTTTAGAGTTCAATGAAAGACTCTCCAAGAAGTATAAGGCGCAGATCTATTTGAAAAGAGAAGATTTACAGATTATACGTTCATACAAGATTCGTGGAGCATATAACCGTATTTCTCTTCTTACGGAAAAAGAGAGAGAAAAAGGTGTTGTTTGTGCCAGCGCGGGAAACCATGCTCAAGGCGTTGCTTACAGCTGTAAGAAGTTAAAGATAAAGGGATACATCTATATGCCCCAGAACACTCCTCGACAAAAAGTGGAGAGGGTTTCCATGCTCGGGGAAAAGTGGGTGGAACTGGTTATGCAGGGCGATAGTTTTGACGAGGCCTATAAAGAAGCCAAAAAGCTCTCCAAAGAGAAAGGATTAACCTTTATTCATCCTTTTGATGACAAAGAAACAATCGCCGGGCAGGGAACTATAGCTATTGAAGTACTAAATGATCTGCAAACCGCTCCGGACTATTTCGTTATTCCTGTAGGAGGAGGGGGGTTGTCTTCAGGGATCGCCAGTTATGTTCAAAATACAAGAAGTAAAATTATTGGAGCTGAGCCCGAAGGAACCCCCTCTATGACCGAGTCACTGAAAGCCGGGAAGGTGGTTACCGTGGATTCTTTGGATAAGTTTGTTGACGGAGCTTCGGTGGCTACAGTAGGGAAACATTCTTTTCGCATACTAAAAGACACCATTCAGAAGATGGTTGTCGTTCCGGAAGGATTGATTTGTGAAGAAATGATAAACCTTTATCAGAACGAGGGAATTGTTTCTGAGCCGGCAGGAGCGCTTTCCATTTCCGCCCTAGAAGACATTAAAAAAGAAATCAAAGGAAAGACGGTGGTCTGTATACTGAGTGGAGGGAATAATGATATTTCTCGCTATGCAGAGATTATGGAACGCAGCTTAATCTACAAAGGGTTAAAACACTACTTTGTTATCGAGTTCCCGCAAAGACCGGGAGCATTGAGACAGTACTTAGATGAAGTGCTGGGACCCAGGGATGACATTACTTTCTTTGAATACATGAAAAAGAACCACAAAGAGTTTGGACCGGCACTGGTGGGAATAGAATTGGTGAAGAAAGAGGACTTGAAGCCACTAATTAAAAACATGAAGAATGCAGGATTTGGTTATGAAAAAATAGACAACGAGAGCTCTCTGTTTCGCTTTATAGTTTAAAGATGAAGATTACTTTGCAGAATAAGACGGTTAACTATACTCTCAAGAAAAGCAAGCGTGCTCGTAGAATACGCATCACTGTTTATCCCGACACATCAGTTGTGGTTACGGTTCCTTTTACATGTAGAGACATTGAAAGCTTTATCAAAGAGAAAGAGAAGTGGCTGCTGGATAAGATTTCTTTTTTTCAAAAATCAAAGAATTCTCCCCTAAAAAGACACGATTATGAGGATTATTTAAAACACAAAGAAAAGGCAAGAAAGATAATAAAAGAGCGTATTAGTCTTTTAAACAAAAGATACGGATACACTTTCAACAGAGTTAGTATTAAAAACCAGAAAACCATTTGGGGAAGTTGTTCTAAAAAAGGAAACCTTAATTTTAATTACAAGATAATTTTCTTACCCCAGAAGCTTTGCGACTACATTATCGTTCATGAACTTTGTCACTTAAAAGAACCTAATCACTCTTCTAGATTCTGGAACTTGGTGGCTGAAACTTTTCCTGATTACAAAAAGATAAGAGGCGATCTTCTTCTGCTTTAAAAAATAACTTTTTTGTGGTTCAATTAAAGAATATGAAAATACCCTTGCAAAAATATATAGCGGACAGCGGATATTGTTCCAGAAGAAAGGCGGAAGAATTGATGAAAGAGAAAAGAGTGAAAGTAAACAAACAGGACATTGCTCTCGGTAAACGTGTCAGTGAAAAAGATCTGGTCACAATTGACGGAGAAGAGATAAGGCTCCAAAAAGATCTAGTCTATATAGCACTAAACAAGCCGAGAGGTTATGTTTGCACTAACGAAGAAAAAGAGAAAAACGTCTTTTCTCTTGTAAAAACAAAGGAAAGACTCTTTGTTGTGGGTAGACTGGACAAGAATAGCCGTGGTTTGGTCATTTTAACCAATGATGGTGATTTTGCTTATCGTTTAACACATCCTTCTTTTTCCCATGAAAAAGAGTACACAGTAGAGTTAAGCAGGGATATAGATGAAAGAGCGAAAAAGAAAATGAAAAGCGGGGTGGATATAAAGGAAAAAACAAAAGCGAAAATAAAAGACATTGAAAGAATCGGATTTAGAAAATACAAAGTTATTCTTACTGAAGGAAAAAAGAGGCAGATAAGAAGAATGTTCGAGGTTTTTAATTGTACTGTGCTTGACTTACAAAGAGTGCGTATAGGAAAGTATGAGCTTGGAGATTTAAAAGAAAAAAGATGGAAGTATATAGAGAAATAGTTTTGCTAAAAAAATAAAGATGTTATAATAAAGAGAAAGGAGGTGCACTATTAACAATCACAAAAAGGGGAGGAATGAAAAATGACTCTTTGCATGTCGTATCCTCATTGCGGAGGAGTGTTTAATGAGTTTAGCATCAATGGTTGTCCGGATTGCACAGGAGGTGTGTATGCTGAAAAGCCCGTTGGTCACTTTAGTGGCGAGGGTAGGGGACATGTTTCCACAATGAAAAGAGCAAAGGTGATCATAGGACCCTTGACACTAGAGCAGCTTGGCAATGTTCGATACTTTCTCAGTCGAGATTATCTTCTTAGCAATTATGGAGGCCCTCGATGGTATATGTATAAAGGAAGAGGGTTAATCTATGCTGTCGAAAAACTACACAAGCTTCGCTTGGAGCAGTTCAAAGACATAGGATGCCCTATCTTTTTACGAAAATGAGCTCTTTAACTTTTAAGCCGCACGGGTTTTCTCGGCGGCTTTTCATTTGTCAAAGACAGATTATTCAATTAAAATTCATCAGTAGAGTAAATTTATGCAAAATTGGGAAAACGAAGAACTTGAAGATTTTCCGGAAGAGGGAGGGT
>CAZPZV010000010.1:9680-20928 GCA_964591185.1 uncultured Candidatus Saccharibacteria bacterium
TTTATGCAAAATTGGGAAAACGAAGAACTTGAAGATTTTCCGGAAGAGGGAGGGTCTTTCCTTAAACTAACTCCGGTGAGGGTGGTTTTTGCTTTGCTGCTAATACTTTCTTTGGTATATATTTCCGGGATAAGAGAGTATTTCTTTTACCAAAGAACTCCTACTTACACGCAGTTCGAATCTCCGGAAGCTGTCTTGGATGCAGAAGATATTAGTGTTCCTGTTTCCGTTTTTGTTTTAAGAGAGGGGAGATTTAAGTCAGAAAGAAACGATAAAGAAATAGAGCACATTTTGATTAATGGTTTTCGTATATTTGAAAAGGCCAGTATCAGTTTTGACAAAGTTTATCTTTCTGAACTACATATAGAGAGTGCTGATTTTCTGGACAATCACCGTAGTTTCTTGGAAAGAGTGGAAAGATATGATAGGGATAAGATAAACATCTTTTTGACCGGCCATCTGGAAGGGTTGAACGGTGTTGCTTTTACCGGACTTAACTCTTTGGCGGTGGCGGATTATGTTGCTTCCCGTGATTACCGTATCCTTGGTCATGAGATAGGGCACCTTTTAGGGCTTGGTCACCGTGACAATCCTTTGTCGTTGATGCACCAAGGATCTTTTGGGACAAAGTTATCACTGGAAGAGATATTAACAATTAGGGAGAGCGCCAAGAAGTTGGAAAAGTAAAAATTATTTTATTTATGGAAAACTTTGAATCATTTGAAGAGGATGAAAAAGAGAGAGAAAAAAAGATTAGTCGCAGAGATTTTTTGAAGTTGCTTGGATATACTGCGGGAGGAGTTGCTCTTAGTCATCCACTTTTGGAAATATTTAAAAAAGAAACGGAAGAGAAAAGAGAGGTGAAAGAAGAGGGGGTTAAGGAGTCTGTTTCTGAATCTCCTACAGAAGAGCAGGAAAGAATAGAAGAGCACAATATCAACTCTTTGTCTGAAGTATTGGATTACGAAAAAGAAGGGGATATAAAGCTTGATACGGAAACAATGGAGGCGATAAAAAACCACTGGAAAGAGAGATACAGTGATCCCGATGACTTGAAAAGAGATTTGGTGTGGGCATATAGTGAAATGGGGGAGTGGGAAGAATATCTAAAAGAAGAATTTGAAAAGCAAAAGATTCCAGAGAAGTATATTTATTTAGCTATACCGGAATCTCACTGGCGAATGGACGCGTTGTCTCATGCTAGAGCGAAAGGACCTTACCAGTTTATACCTCAGACCGCCAGATCTTACGGCCTAAAGACAAGCTACTTTAAAGACCATCCACAAAATCTAGAAGAAAGAATGGATCCTATAAAGAGTGCTCGTGCCTGCGCTGAACTATTAAGGGATCTGTATAAAGCAAGCAGTGATTGGAATATGGCCCTTTCCGGCTATAATGGAGGATTTTTCTGGAGATATCTAAAGGAAGCGAGAAACAAAAAAGAAAATGCTTCTTATGAAGGATTTCTTGGTTTTTTAGAGAAGAGAATAAACAAGATAAAAAAAGAAGTGCAAGAAAAAGGTCAGAGAAGGTATAAGATAGAGACTGGAGACAACATGAATGCTATTGCGAAAAAATTTGATAAGGATGTGGAAGAGTTATGTCAGATAAACGGAATAGAAGACAGTAATCAGATACATGCTGGACAGGAGATAATAATTCCCGCATCGAAAGAGGGCAAGAAGGAGCTTTTCAAAGAAAGAATAAATGGAATGAAGGAAAACCTGAATTATCCTCAAAAGTTCAATGCGGTATATGAGTTGATAGAGGAAGGGCTACTAGAAGGAAAAGAAAGGAAAGATACTGTTATTTTCAGGGAAAAGGAAATAAAAGAATCCGGGAACAAGAAACATGTTTTTCGAAAAAAGGACAAGAGCTTTTATAGCTTGGCTTTAAATTTTCCAGGAGTTAGTGTTGAAGATATAATAAAAGCTAATCCTCATCTTAGGCATGATAATTTAAGGGAAGGAGATGAGATAATTATCCCTGGAGTAGGGGGAAGATTAACTCTTGAAGGAGTGGCAATAGAAAATGGAGTGGACTTAGAGAGGTTAAAGAAACTGAATCCTGCCATAGAAAACCCAAGTCTTGCCATACCTCCAGGACACAAAATTAGAGTTTGATTTATAAACTTAAAAACACAAGAGTCATGAAAAAAGAACACAAAAACAGGGACTCTAAACTTAAAACCTCAGGTGAGATAGTGGTATTTTATGAAAGAGAGTTTTAGAACTGGGAAAGATATGGATGAAACTCAGGGATGAGATAAAATAAAATTTATAAAACACCAAAAGTTGTGTCTTATTATAGAGCCTAATCTTCTTGCATCATTGAAAAAATACAAATCTTTGGCATAATAAGGTTATAGGGATTTTGTTCTTTTTACACAATAAACAAGGAAAGGAGGGTGAAAAGTGGAACGTATTCAGGAGTGGATTGATGTTTTTGATGTCGTGGTATGGTTACTGGTTCTGATATTTTTCCTTGCTTTCGCCTTAATCAGTGGAAGAGATATCGGTCCGGTAGTTTTAGCTTCTTTAGGAGTAGTTCTGATTATGACGGTGGTAGGAGTATCGATAGAGGTGATTATTGATATTCTCAAAAACGTCAAAGGCCTAGGAACCATTCTTGGTTTTCTGACCAACGGACCGGAATTACTGGTGCTAATAGTCGGTATCGTGGTTGCCGATCCTCTTTTTGGTGTCAGTACTCCACTGGGATCAAACGTGGCAAATCCGGTAATGTTTCTTCTCGCGGTATTGATAACAGGAATGTTTGTTAAATTACTACAAGAAAGGTTGTTGTACGGAGTAGTGTGCATATTCTCTACTGTTATCTTGGCGATAGTTTTTTATCTTTTGTCGGAGAAACTCTATGCTCACTGGCTACTTGGTTCCTTTGTTTTGGCTTCTATTCTTTTTCTTGTCAGGCCGACCGAAGAAACGATTGAAGATGATTCCGGCAGGGTTTCTTTATGGCTTATCTTTCCCGCCTTGGTAGGACTTCTTTTTGCTGGTTATTTTCTTGATTCGGCCGTTGAATTTGCAGGAAAAGTTTCCGGGACTCCAAAGGGAGTCATCGGTTTTGTTGTACTGGCCACTCTTTCCAGTTGGCCGGAATTCAAAAGCTTTCTGGTTCTTTTGAGAAGAAACCGTATTCAGGCGGCTAGCATGAATGTGTTTGTAAGTAATATCACAAACATCTGGCTGGCACTGATAGGGGTTCTTGTTTATTTGTTTTTCTAAGGGGAGCGTTCTTTTACGCTCCCCCTTTTGGTTTCACATAAAATAATTTCATGGTAAATTAAAGTAGTTATGAAGAAATATTCCTCAAAACGTGCACAAAAAGGAAAGACCGCTTATCGTACACCAAGCAAATTCATTTACAAAAAGAGTATTAATGTTTGTAAAATAAAAAATGAAAAAAAGAAATAAAATACTTTTAGCCATATTTATATTAGTTGTTCTAATAGGAGGAGGGTACTGGTATACTCAGTACTTTTCCCATGACTCTTTATGTCCAGTTGGTGCAAACGTTGCCTTAATTAAAGTAAACGGCCTTATAGTCACTTATTCCGATAATCTTTATTACGGACAGAAAACAGCCTCATCGGAAGAGATAGTTTCACAAATAGAAAGAGCAAGCAAGGATGAGAAGATTAAGATGATTGTTGTCAGTATAGATTCTCATGGAGGATATCCGGTGGCAGGAGAAGAGATTATGAACGCCATAAAGAGAACAGACAAGCCCACAATGGCAGTTATAAGAGAGAGCGGGGTTTCTATGGGATATATCGTGGCCACAGGGGCGGATGTCATATATGCCAGTGAATTTTCCGATGTAGGAGGAATCGGCTTTACTTATTCCTATTTTGAGACTGAAGAGGAAACAGAGAGGGGAGAGTATGTGGATCTTTCTTCTGCCAAGTTCAAGGACATCGGTAGTTATGGTAGATCTTTAACCGAAGAAGAAGAGGATCTCATTATGAGGGACGTTTATATTCTTCACGACTCTTTTGTGGAAATCATTGCCAAGAACAGGGATCTTGATGTAGAATATATTGAAGAGTTGGCAGACGGTTCTTCTTTTCTTGGTAAGACAGCCAAAGAAAAGGATCTTATCGACGAAATAGGAGACCTTTCCACCGTTAAAGATTGGCTCGATGAAGGGCTGAACATAGAGATTATTTTTTGTAACTATTAAAACATGAACAAATTACATTTTTCTAAAAGTGAAGCGATATCCTTTGGTTGGAAAAAAACAAAAGAACATTTGGGATTTTTCATCCTTCTGCTCGTTGTTGTTTTCGGAGTATCTCTTTTTGCAGCTTTTCTGGAGGAGTTTCTTCTTATCGGTGTTGGAGTTTTTGGATCCATGACGGGTGCACTAATAACTATGGGGGTTAACATCATTATCTCCATGGGATTTTTAAATATTCTCTTAAAGATACATGATGGCAAAAAAGCGGAAATAAAGGATTTATTTACTTGCTATACTCCTTTTTTCAGTTATCTGGTGGCATCCATACTTTACTTTATGGCTGTTTCTTTGGGACTTCTTCTTTTTATTGTTCCCGGAATTATCTTGATGATAAAGTTCTGGTTTTTCAACTATCTCATTGTTGATAAAAACCTTGGACCCGTAGAGGCGTTGAGTAAAAGCTATGAAATGACAAAGGGAATCAAAATGAACATGTTTCTCTTTTTGGCAATAACGGGATTCATCTTCTTTTTGGGTGCACTTGCTTTTTTCGTTGGTCTTTTGGTGGCTATTCCTGTAGCTTCTATGGCTTGGGTGTTTGTTTACCGTAAGCTTTTGTCTCAAATGGAAGAGAGTGTTGCAGAGGTTTTATAAAATTGTGCTAAAATGAAAAAGATAGCCGTATATGCCTTGATAATAACACTGCTTGTGGTTGCTTTAGTTTTAACACAAACAGAAGTGAACAATAATTATCAAACAAAGGAAAAAGATATGTTGATTGAACTCCCACAACCAAGATTAAAAGGAGAAACTTCTTTAGAGGAAGCGGTTAAAGAAAGAAGGTCTGTAAGAAGTTACAAAGAAGAGCCTCTTAGCTTAGAAAAAGTTTCCCAGATTCTTTGGTCAGCCCAAGGGTTAACCGAATCCGACTTTAGGGCAGCTCCTTCCGCAGGCGCTTTATATCCTTTATCTGTTTATGTTGTCTTTGAAGAAGTGGATGATGTTGTTCCCGGAGTGTACAAATATATAGTAGAGGATCACAAGTTGCAGATGGTAGAGGAGGGAAGTTTCAGGGAAGAAGTTTATGAGAGTGCGCTAAACCAATCTTCGGTCAAGGAAGCACCCTTTATACTGATTATCACAGCAGATTACTCTGTTACGGAAGCAAGGTATGGGAGTAGAGCGGAGAGATATGTTCACATGGAAGCGGGACACGTCGGTCAGAACATATATTTACAGGCAACGGTTCTAAACCTAGGAACGGTTGCTATAGGGGCTTTTAGTGACGATCGTATAAAAGATATTATTAATAACGAGGAAACACCTCTTTATATATTTCCTATAGGAAAACAATTATGATTTTTGAAATATTTTTAACCGGGTTTGCACTTCTTTTTGTCGCGATAGTGGTTAATTTAATTGCAAACCGTTTCAAATTTACTACCTGGTATGCGTTTTTAAACGATGTAAAGAGAGTAGGTCTGAAAAAGTCTTCGTTTAAGCAAGAATTTGCTTCCATAATATTTCTTTTTCTTATCTATCCCCTTATACTTGGAATAGTGGCCCATCTTTCTTTTCACCTTTTAGGTGTTTTGTAAACAAAATAATTTTATAAATTTAATTTAATTAAAATATGAGCTGGGTAAACAGAAGAATAAAAGAATACAGGGAGGGTGATGATCCTACGTTTATCGAAAAAGGTGCGCTAGAGCATGGTAATCCGTTTAATTTCGTTTTAACCATAGTTGCCCTTGTTCTTTTCTCCTATGGTCTTTGGATGCATGACTGGACTTGGATAGTTGTGGGACTCATCACAGCATCTATCGGTCACATATACTGCTGGATTCAGAAATAGAAGCATATTGACCTATGAAGAAGATAGCTGCCATGGGAGGGGGAAACGCGATGCCCAAAGCGGTATTGCAAGGACTAAAGCACAAAGAAGTGGAGATATCCGCTATCTGTGCCATGCTTGATACAGGAGGCTCTTCCGGGAGATTACGGGAGGATTACGGAATACTTGCTCCGGGAGATATAAGAAGGGCTTTTATCGCCCTTGCCAACACTTCTCCGGTTGTAGAAGATCTCTTTAACTATCGCTTTGAGGCAGGGGAGTTGAAGGGGCACAACTTTGCCAACCTTTTTATTTCCGCTCTGGAGTTATCTACAAACAACAGAGAGAAAGTTATAGAGGAGATGAGTAGAGTACTGAATATTTCACACGAAGTTCTCCCGGTTACCTTGCAGGATGCCGAGCTTTGCGCAGAGTTAAGTGATGGCAGCATCGTGCGAGGGGAGGCGAACATAGATGTTCCTCAGCATAACATGAAGATAAAAAAGGTTTTTCTAGATCCTCTTCCTCACGCTTATCCTAAGGCGATTAAAGCCATAGAGGGTAGTGATATTATTGTTATCGGCCCTGGTGATATCTACTCTTCTCTTGCTCAAGTATTGCTCACTGAAGGAATTAAAGAAGCAGTTAAAAAGAGTAAAGGAAAAGTGCTCTATATCTGCAATCTGATGAACAAAAACGGGGAGACAAATGACTTTAAAGTAGAGGATTTTACGGAAAAGATAGAGGAGTTTTTAAAAACAGAGGTGGATTATGTGCTTTATAATAACAAGGAAATAGAGGGGGATCGTATCAGAAAGTACGAGAAAAAACATCCGGAACTTGTAGGTGTTGTTTCCTCTAACTGTAACTTAGACAAAAAGAAGTTTGTCGGTTCCGATCTTGTCACTTCTTCTGGAGAAGTGGTTCATCATCCACAAAAAGTGGCGGATTTAATCTTAACTTTATGCAAATAGTTTTTTCTGAAAAGTGTTTACATTACGGAGAAGATCACATAGAGAGCCCGGAAAGGGTAAAAAAGGCGAAAGACATTCTTTATAATCTGGGGTATCACTTTTTGGAGCCCCAATCCGCAACGGAAAAGGATCTTTTGAAAGTACACACAAAAGAGTACATAGAAAAGTTAAAAAAAGGAGCAGTAGGGGATATGGACACTCCTCCTTATGATAATATTTACGACTATGCCAGACTATCTGCCGGAGGAGCTGTTCTGGCTGCCCAAAAGCAAGCATTTTCTTTAATGAGACCTCCGGGACACCATGCAGGCAGAGAGGGTGTTGCTCTCGGTGCCCCTACCCAAGGATTCTGTTATCTAAACAGTATTGCCGTTGCCGTAAGACATTTGGGAAGAAAAACACTTGTTCTGGATATTGACGGACACCACGGCAATGGAACTGAAGATATTTTCAGGGGAGATAAAGATGTGTGGTTTATTTCTCTTCACGGAGAGTACTATCCGGGAACAGGAAGAATATCGGCAGAAAACTGCATTAATGTAACACTCCCTTCTTCTTGCGGAGAAGAGGCGTATCTGCGAGCGCTTGATGATGCTTTGGCGCAAATCAACTTAAAAGAGATAGAAGTAGTTGCTGTTTCTGCAGGATTTGATGCACACAAAGGAGATATAGCGTCTTTAGGGCTGACAACGGAAGGTTTTGCAAAAATAGGGGAGAGGATAAGAAAGATAAACAAACACACTTTCTTTGTTTTGGAAGGGGGATACAGCGGAGAAAATTTAGGGAAGGATATTAATTCTCTTTTGCGTTATGATAATTAAAAGTATAGACGATTATCGTATACCCGAGTTATTGAAAGAGAAGAAGGTGGGGATAATGCCCACAGACACACTTTACGGTGTTTTGGGCAAGACAGAAGAAGACGTGGTGGAAAGGATTTACGGAATAAAAGAAAGAGATAAAGAGAAGCCTTTTATCGTACTTATATCCTCTATTTCCGACTTGAAGCTGTTTAAATTAAAGGGAAGTAGCGTCCTAAAAAATTTATGGCCTGGAGAAGTAAGTGTTGTTTTGCCCTGTAAGAACCTTCCTTATCTTCACCGTGGCAAAGAGAAAATCGCCTTCCGTGTGCCCGAAAGCAAGGTTTTAAGGAGTATAATCAGGAAGACCGGGCCGCTGGTTGCTCCCAGCGCAAACAAAGAAGGGGATAATCCGGTTATCGATATAGAGGAAGCTGTATCTGTTTTTGGAGCAGAGGTTGATTTTTACGTGGATGGAGGGACAATAAAGGGCGATCCCTCTACACTTGTAGAGCTGAAAAATGGGGAAGTAAAGGTTTTAAGAAAAGGAAAAATAAATTTATGAAAAAAACGTAGAGCAATATATTTACTCCCAAATCATCTTGTACTCGTGATGTTCGTCTCCTCTGTGTATGCACTTTGTTTCTTCTATAAATGCCTTTTCTGCGCTAACAACAAGCTTTATTATGCTTTTAATATATCCCGCATGAAATGTGCAGAGCACAGGGTGGAAGTGGTCTCCCTTTATCGCGATTCTTAGGTATTTTTTCTTTTTATTTAGCTCTAAAGGAACAAGTTCTCCAAAATCGTAATTTTTCCTCCAATATAAGGGAGCTTTTTTAAAAAGAGTTTCTATAGAGACTAGGTTTCTTATAAAAAGCTTTACCAGAAAAGATACACGCATAGCATAGTATCCCATCTCAAAAATATCATCATCGCTCCACTTAAACATGTCTTTCGTAACAATAATAATACTGAGTGGCATGTATCCGGGATACATTTCCATCGGCTTTATCTCTTCTAAATTAATAAGAATACCAAGACTATTTACTTTTTTTAGTACTTGCCTTAGTCCCTTGTCCCCGACTCTTTCTTTTATATAAGGAATAAAAGTATTAAAAACTTCTCCCTTTACGTTGCCGGGAACTTTTTTTATCTCTTCTATCTGTCTTTCAATTGATTTGTTTGAAATATCCATTAATTCCAGCTTATTTTGTACTCGTGATACTCATCTCCTTTGTGTATACATTTAGTTTCCTCGACAAAGATGTTGTCGTTTCTAAGTAGAAGCTCTGCGCCTGCTGTTATATATCCTATATGCTGTATGCATAACAAAGGATGTGTTTCATATCCCTTTTTCCTAACAACAGCGTATTTTTCTTTTTTATTAAACTCTGCTAACTTAAGTTCTCCAAAATCGTAGTACTTCTTCCAGTACTTATCCGCAACGAGAAGAGCTTTTTCCATAGAAACAAAGTACTTGAGAACAGTTTTTGTTAGAAAAGAGGTCTTAAATGCAAATCTTCCTAGATTGAACACATCTTCTTCACTCCAATTAAATATCTCTTTTGCAACTACTACTGACAAGGAGTTTATTCCCTCATTCATCCACGCATCGCGACTTATTTTTTCAAGATCTATATCAACACCCAGATCATTCATTTTTTTCTGTAAACTTTTTACCCCCTCTTCTCCTTCTTTTTTGCGGATATATTCCAGTCGGGTACGAAAAGCTTCCCCTCTTACTTTTCCAGTAAAGTTTTTTAGTTCATCTGCTATTTGTTGTAAATTTTCCATTATCTTAGTTCCAGCTTATTTTGTACTCATCATACTCATCTCCCCTATGTATACACTTAGTTTCTTTAATATTTATTTCACTTGCTTTTACGGAAAACTCTACCACTCCCTTAAAGTATCCTGCGTGGTAAGTGCACATTAAGGGGTGTCTGTGGAAGCCCTTTAGCCTCACTATCACATATTTTTCCTTTTTGTTTATTTCCACAGGTTCAAGCTCTGCGAAATCATGATGCCTTCTCCAATAATAGTCTACTTTCTTAAAAACCGTGTCTATGGAAACGATGTACTGCATAATGCTTTTAATGAAAAAGGATGCTCTTGGAGAGTATCTTCCCATCTCAAAAATATCATCTTCCTCCCAGTTAAATGTTTCTTTACAAGTAGCCAGCATTAAGGAGAACTTCCAGTCTTCTTCCCAAGTTAGAGATCCTAATCTCTCAAAGTCCACGAAAGCACCTAGTTCTTTCATTTTTTCTTCGAGTTTTTTTAAGCCATCTTCTCCTTCTTTTTGTTTTATGTAATCAGCGGATATCTTTATGACTTCCGCCCTTACTTTTCCAGGAAGGACTCTTAACTCATCCGCTGTTTCTTTTAGCGTTTTCATTACTTAAATAATAAGTTAAAGAAGTATAATGTCAATCTCTTGATTTTTTGCGGTAGAGGATGTAATCTGAGAGTATATGAATAAAACAATAGAAAACTTATCCAAAGCATTTATTGGCGAAAGTCAAGCAAGGAATCGTTACTCTTTTTATGCAAAGATTGCCAAAAAAGAGGGTTACGAGAAGATATCTGAGGTCTTTACGGTAACCGCAGAGCAAGAAAAGCAACATGCCAAATGGTTAATGAAGATGATTAATCAGATAAAAGAAGATGGCGTGGACAGTGTTACTGTCGAAGCGGAGGCCCCTCTGGTTTTTGGGAGCACGATAGAAAACCTTAAATCGGCCATTGGTGGAGAAAATTACGAGCACACAGACATGTATCCATCATTCGCAAAAGTGGCGGAAGAAGAGGGGTATCCTCAGATTGCACAAAGACTGAGAATGATTGCCAAAGCTGAAGAGCACCATGAAGAAAGATATACAAAGATTTTAAACGAACTAGAGAAGGGATCAGTATTTAAGAAAGAAAAAGAGGTTTGGTGGGTTTGTCGTGAGTGTGGTTATCAAACACTTGCCAAAGAACCACCAGAGATCTGTCCTTCTTGTGACCACCCTAAAAGCTATTACGAAGTGAAGTGCGAAGAGTACTAAACAGGATCTGCCGGGGAAGTTCCCCGGCTTTTTCATTACAAAATCCTTGACATTTTTTTATTGTGTGGTATCCTTTGCAAATAAAGGAGGAGGGATTGAAGAAGTCATTGTAAATAAGGAGGGAAAAAACTAAGAACTCAATGTAGATTGAGGGGGATTTTTTTTGTTCCCGGGCAATATTTTTTACAGGGAACAAAAGCGTAATAGGAAGAGTAAGAGACTAGGACACAGATAGGACATCAGGTTGAAAAGCCTATCTACAGTAGATTAATAGCAAAAAGACGCAATAAAAAAAATGTTTAAAAAATTTCCGAAAACTAAAGTAGCATTACTGGTAGCACTGTTGTGTGGAAGCGTTTTCTTTGCAGCTGGAGATGCTTTTGCACA
>CAZPZV010000011.1:0-18212 GCA_964591185.1 uncultured Candidatus Saccharibacteria bacterium
AAGAGCGCGATTCTTATAAAGTCGAGGTCCCTGGTTCAAGTCCAGGTGCGCCCACAGAAAAGATATCCGGGCGCGTAGCTCAGTTGGTTAGAGCGTTTGCTCGACACGCAAAAGGTCCCCTGTTCGAGTCAGGGCGCGCCCACAAACAATGATAGAAATAATTTACGAAGACGAGCACACTATTGCTTTAAATAAAAGACCTGGAGTAGTTGTTTTTTCCGACACCGAGGAAAGCTTGGCAGAAAAAGTGTCTTCTCTTTATCCTTCCATGAAAAACTTAGGAGAAGAAAGACACGGTGCCGTTCATCGCTTGGATAGGGATACTTCGGGAGTTGTTGTTTTCGCCAAAGACAAAAAAACTCTCCTTTTTTTACAGGAACAGTTTCTTTTGCGCAAAGCGAAAAAGAAGTACATCGCCCTGGTTTTCAAGAAGGTAAAAAAAGACGAGGGAGAGATAAACATTCCCATAGGAAGATCTCCCAAGAAAAGAACCAAGCAAAGAGCGGGACAAGGAAGAGAGGCCGTTACCTTTTTTCGTACAATAAAAAGGTATGAAAAACACTCTCTTCTGGAGGTTTTCCCTCAAAGCGGAAGAAAGCACCAGATAAGGTGCCACCTTGCGCATATAGGACACCCGGTAGCCGGAGACAAGTTCTACGGATTTAAAGATCAGGTCGATCCGCAGGGGTTGCAAAGAATATTCCTTCACGCGCAATCGTTGGAAATAGAAACCCCTAAAGGGAAAAAGAAGTTTAAAGCAGAGTTGCCCGAAGATTTAAAAGAAGTTATTAACAAACTAGAAAAAGATGTCTCTTAAAATAGATCAATTCAATAAAAAACAAGAAAAGACCGATATCCCGGAGATGACTACCGGAGATACGGTTCGTGTCACGCAAAAAATAAACGGAAGATCGCAAAGCTTTGAAGGATTGCTTCTTGCCAAAAAACATGGCAAAGGTGTGCCCGCGACCATCACTGTAAGAAAGGTAATGGACAAGGTGGGAGTAGAAAAGATCTTCCCTTTGCACGGAAAAAACATAGAAAGCATAGAAGTGACAAAGAAAGGAAAGACACGTAGATCAAAGCTGTATTATATCCGAGACAAGTCCAAGAAGGTTATTAGAAAGAAGATAAAATAAAAAGCTCGGGTGGTGGAACTGGTAGACACGCATCCTTGAGGGGGATGTGGGCTTACGCCTGTGCAGGTTCGACTCCTGTCCCGAGCACCTTTTATTTAAAAGAATATCTGTTATTATTAGCAGAGATGGACGGTTAGCTCAGTTGGCTAGAGCGCATCGTTTACACCGATGAGGCCATAGGTTCGAGTCCTATACCGTCCACCAGCCGCGGTAGCTCAGTGGTAGAGCGAACGACTGAAAATCGTTAGGTCGCCGGTTCAATCCCGGCCCGCGGCACAAAAAGCGGGTGTCGTATAACGGTTCATTATATATCCTTGCCAAGGATAAGATGGCGGTTCGATTCCGCTCACCCGCTCACAGATATGGAGATACTTGTTCTGACAATCATTTTTATAGTATCTTTAGCAGCTCTAGTGAAAGGAGCGGACTGGTTTCTTGAAGGTGCGGAAAAAATAGGCCTCTCTCTGGGTCTTTCTCCTTTTATTGTTGGCATTACCATCGTCGCTCTGGGAACCTCTTTCCCGGAGCTTTTTACTGCGGTTATCGCCATGATTAGAGGTGTTCCGGAGATGGTCGTAGCAAACGCTATAGGTTCAAATATCGCCAATATTCTTCTTGTTGTGGGAATATCAGCCGTAATCGGCGGAAAGCTAATTGTAAAAAAGAGCCTTATTGACCTTGACCTCCCTTTGCTTGCAGCAGGAACAGTGATTCTTTTCATTGTCATCTTTCCTTTTGGAGGAGGGCTTGAAGGAGGAGAAGTGGTCATTAGTCAGTTTAGCTCCATCTTTCTTATCTTCGCCTTTTTTGTTTACTTTACTTATGTGCTCATCTATGACCAACAAAGATCGGACGAAAAACAGTTAAAGGAAACAGAAGAAGAGGATATGGAAAACGTCGTTTCCATACCTTCAAGAGCGGAAAGAAGAGAACATCTTATTGTAAAAGAAAAAGACGTAAAACCAAAACTGAAACTCAAAGACATCTCCTTCTTTCTTATCGGTATCGTCTTTCTTGTTGCCGGCTCCAACTATCTTGTAGATTCTGTTGTTGATATTTCCGCCTTGTTAATGATAGGAGTGGGAGTAGTTTCCATTATCGCCGTGGCGGTAGGTACGGCACTTCCCGAACTGCTCGTTTCCATTAAAGCGGTAAGAGAGAACAAGCCGGAAGTTGCTCTGGGAAACATTTTTGGGTCTAATGTATTTAACTCTTTTCTTGTTATCGGAGTGCCGGGACTGTTGGGAGATCTGGTTTTGGATGAAAAAACATATACTGTCGGTGTTCCTTTTCTTCTCTTTGCCACTTTTCTTTTTATTGTTTCAGGAATATCAAGAAGAATACACAACTACGAAGGAATGTTTTTTATACTCCTTTATGTTCTTTTCGTAGTAAAGATATTCGGAGTTGTTTAGTTGTGGATAAAAACCCTTGACGTTTTTCATTTATCGTGATAAAGTAAAGCATCCCTCTTTCGAAGAGGGTTTTTAGATAAAATATGTTTAGAGAACAAAAACAGTCCGACGAGTCATGGTTAAGTGTCACAATTTCCGTTGTGATGGTTTTGAGTCTCTTTCTTCTTTTAGGATTTACTCCTGAAACAGAAAACAAAACAAAAGAGGCTTTTATAACAAATATAAATGAAAGTGAGAGAGTTGTTTTTCAGGAAAAGAACACTATCTTTGCATCCTCTACTCCTACGTATGAAGAGCCCCAAACGGTTGCTGTTACAAGAGAAAGACAAACAGAAAAGAGATGGGTGGAAGTAACAGGATACTCCAGCACAGTTGACCAAACAAACTCCGATCCTTTCACCACCGCATCAGGAGAGACGGTAAGAGACGGTATAGTGGCAGCAAACTTTCTCTCTTTCGGTACAGAGATAAGAATTCCGGAGATGTTCGGGGACAAGGTGTTTGTTGTAAAAGATCGCATGAACCGTAGATATTCTCCTCCTTATGATAATGTTTGGCACGACGGATATGTGGACATCTGGTTCCATACCAGAGAAGAGGCAAGACTACAAGGAAGAGAGATAACGCATATAGAGATACTAAAATAAAAACTCCGCCAACTAGCGGAGTTTTTTAGTGCCGGGAGTGGGACTCGAACCCACACGAGATTATATCTCAAAAGATTTTAAGTCTTCAGCGTCTACCGCTTCCGCCATCCCGGCTAATGGAGGCCACGATGGGAATCGAACCCATGTATAAGGGTTTTGCAGACCCTTGCCTTACCACTTGGCTACGTGGCCATCTAAAGTGATGTTATTACTTCTTCTTCTTTAAAGATCACCAACGCATCTCCTTCTTCCGCTTTTCCTTTCCCTTCAAAAAGAAGACCTATCTCTTCTTTGTTGGGGGCTTTTTCTATGTCTTTCTCTTCTTTTTTTAAATTAACTATCTTTCCTTCTCCTTTTTTCTCTTCTCCTTTCCATATCTCTGCCATCGCACCTCTTAAAGCCTCTCCTTTGATCACCTTTCCTCCGAGAATCTGTCTGTTTCCCTTGGTGCGAAAAACAGCAAGCACCTGAATCTTTCCCACTTCCGTTCTTACTATCTCCGGGGCAATCTTTCGGGAAGCCTCCTCTTTTACGCTATCCATGAGTTCGTAAATGATTTCAAAGTTTTTTACCTCTATCTTATCTCGTAGCATAATACTTTGTGCAGACCTGTCTGTTTTTACATGAAAGGCGAATATGGATGATCCTGTTGTTTTAGCCAAAAGAACATCTGTTTCATTTACATCTCCCACACCGGAACTAACGACTCTTATCGCTATCTTGTCACGAGGAATAGAATCTATACTGCTCTTTATTGCTTCCAGTGATCCTGATGTATCCGCCTTTAATATAACTGTAAACTCTTCTGTGTCCGTTTTTTCCACTTCTTCTTTGTCCTTTTTTTCCACTGCCTTTCTTGCTTCTTCTTGGCTGTTGTAAACAACAAAGCTTTCTCCTGCAAAAGGTTCCCCCCTTATACCTGTAATGCTTACCGGAACCGAAGGTCCTGCGCTTTCTATTTCTTTTCCTGTACAACTCTCCATGGTTCTTACGTTTCCAAAAGAAGAAAGCGTGCCTACAACATCTCCCTTTTTAAGGGTACCGTTTTTCACCAAAAGGGTTATGGATAATCCTTTCCTTTTATCTAGATTGGTTTCCACTACCACACCTTCGGCAGGAAGTTCAGGATTGCACTTTAACTCTTCCATCTCCGCTAAAAGAAGTATCATCTCCAGAAGATCATCTATTCCCTCTTTTGTCTTTGCTGATATATTCACGGAAGGCGTTTTTCCTCCGAAAGACTCCACAAAAATACCTTCAACGGAAAGTCCTTGTTTGGTTTTATCTGTATCCGCTTCTTTTTTGTCTGTCTTGTTTATTGCCACAAGAAAAGGTATTCCGGCCTCTTTGATGTGTTCTATAGCTTCTTTTGTTTGTGTTTTTACTCCTTCATCTGCGGCAACAACAAGAATACCGATATCAGCAACCGTGGTTCCTCGGGAACGCATGGCAAAAAAAGCCTCGTGTCCCGGTGTGTCTATAAAGGTAATTCCTTTTTCTTTATGTTCGATAAAGTAAGCTCCGATATGCTGGGTTATTCCTCCTGACTCTTTCTGAGTTATCTTTAAATCCTTTATCGCCTCCAAAAGCGAACTCTTCCCGTGATCCACGTGTCCCAAAACAACTACTACTGGTGGTTTATTTTTCTTCATATGCTTTTTTTATCGCTTCCTCTTCTTCTTTAGATAAAGGATGCTCGCTTTCACCTCTTTTTAAAAATTTACTGTAAACCCTGTTTCCTTCTTTTGAATAGTAACTGGTTATAATCACTCCGTTCTTTTCTTTGTCTAAAAGAGCAATAGAAAAGCTCTGGTCTCCTCCTCTGTCGGAAAAAGGATTAAATCTGATAACGGAAAAGTTTTGCAGTGCTGATTGTTGCTTTTCACGTAGAGAAGAAATCTCTTCTCTTGTCTTTTCCACTTCTTTTTCCATCTCTTCTATTCTAGCAATCAGCTCTTCTGCTCCGGGAAGTTGTGTTTTTTCTTTTTTTCTAAACATAACAAAATGCGGAGGGGGTGGGATTCGAACCCACGTGTCTATTTAGACCATCCGCTTTCGAGGCGGTGCCGTTATGTCCACTTCGGTACCCCTCCGATACGACAAAGTGGACCCGACCGGGGTCGAACCGGTGGCCTTCGGCGTGCCACGCCGACGCTCTAGCCAGCTGAGCTACGGGCCCTTATTTCTTTTTCTATTCTAGCACTTATACCCTTTATTATCAACTCTCTTTCTTTTTTGTTAATAAAGCGGAAAAACACATCAACCCTTTCTTGTGGAAGCGCTTTTTCTATATTCTCGCTCCACTCCACAGCAACAACACTGTTTTCTTCTTCTATTATCTGGGAAAAATGCAAAGCAGGAAGATCTTTTTCATTTATTCTGTAAGCATCAAAGTGATAAAAAAAACCTTTTTCCGTTTTGTATTTTTTAAAAACAACAAAGGTGGGGCTAAGCACCTCTTCTTTTATATTTAATCCTTTAGCAAAACCCTTAAGAAAAGTTGTTTTTCCACTCCCCAAGTCTCCCTTCAGTGCAAAAAGACCAGAAATATTTCTTCTTGCGAGAATATATCCTATTTTTTGTGTCTCTTTTCCGCTATAAGTACGTACTTTCATTGATTGACTTAAAGGGTTATTTAAGATAGATTAGAGTGTAACATGGCTGAAGAACAAAAAAAAGCAGCTCAAGTGGAAGTATCGAGAGAGTTAAGTGAGGAGATAAGAAGAAATGTAAGCAATATTCCCGGGTTTTCAGAAAAAATCAACGCCTCTTTTGGAGAAGATATATCCACTATCTTTGAGATAATTCTTGCCGGAAGTATTATTCTTAAGTCTTCGGATATTCATTTTGAGCCCGAAGAGGAAAAAACTCGATTAAGGGTAAGGTTGGATGGGGTCCTTCAGGATGTGATAAATTTAGAGAAAAAAACTTACGAAAGAATTGTTTCCAGAATAAAGCTGCTTTCCGGTGTAAAGATAAATGTAACAAACAAGCCACAGGACGGAAGGATTTCTATCTCCATTCCCATTATGGGAGAGATTGTTTACATAGAGATAAGAATGTCCACTCTTCCAAGTGAGTACGGAGAGACTATCGTTTTAAGAATCCTTGATCCCCGCAAACTGATAACACTGGAAGAGCTTGGTCTGCGCGACGAGATACTGGAAGTATTTAAGAGAGAGATAAAAAAACCAAACGGAATGATTATTGTTACCGGACCTACAGGATCAGGTAAAACAACCACTCTTTATGCCTTTCTTAAAACACTACGGGATCCTTCTATAAAGATAGTGACTATAGAAGACCCCATAGAATACCATCTTGAAGGCATATCGCAAACGGAAACACACGAAGACAAAGGATATGATTTCGCCAGCGGATTAAGAGCCATTGTACGACAAGACCCCGATGTTATTCTCGTGGGAGAGATAAGAGACCTGGAAACAACACAGATAGCCGTACAGGCGGCGCTTACGGGACATCTCGTATTTTCCACACTACACACGAACAGTGCTCCCGGAGTAGTTGCACGCATGCAATCACTGGGAGAGACTCCTATAAATATATCTCCTGCAATAAATATAGTTATTGCACAAAGACTTATTAGAAAAGTCTGCTCTTCTTGTGTAAGGATAGAAAAAATTCCTGACGAGGTTTTGGAAAAAATAAAAGAAGAACTAAAAGATGTGAAAGAAGAGGTTTTTTCTTTTCCTGAAGTTGCAGAACAGGCAAAGATTGTAGGTTGTCGCGAGTGTAACCATACAGGATACAGAGGAAGGGCGGGAATATTTGAGATACTGTTTTTTGACGAAGACATGCAAGAACTGGTTCTTCAGGCTCCCTCTATATCGGAAATAAGAAAACAAGCGATCGGGAAAGGAATGGTTACCACAAGGCAGGACGGATTAATTAAGGTTTTAAATAAAGAAACAACACTGGAAGAGATAGACAGAGTAACTTAGAAAACCATGCAAAAAGAAAGAAAAATATCTCCTCATCCCAAAAAAGAGGATAAAACTCTTGATCTTGCATTGCGCCCGCAAAGCTTTTCGCAGTATATCGGACAAGAAAAAATAAAAAGAAACATCTCTATTATAATAGAGGCGGCAAAAAAAAGAGGAGACCCTTGTATTGAACACCTTCTTTTCTACGGCGGAAGTGGTCTGGGAAAAACAACTCTCTCTTATCTGGTATCAAAAGAGATGGGTTGTGGGATAAGAGTTATTGCCGGTCCTTCGATAAAAAAAACAGGAGACCTTGCCGCTATTCTTACCAATTTACGGGAAGGAGATGTACTCTTTATTGACGAGTTACACAGAATGAACAGAATGTGTGAAGAGATGATATACCCGGCCATGGAGGAGTTTAAACTTAATCTTATTATCGGAAACGGACCCATGGCACGCACTATGGATCTCAAGGTTCCTCCTTTCACTTTAATAGGAGCAACAACACGTCTCGCCTTTCTTTCCTCACCTTTGCGTAGTCGTTTCGGAGCTACATTCCGATTAGACTTGTACACAAAAGAAGAAATAGAAGAAATCATACAAAGATCGGCAAGCATTCTTGATATAAAAATCAAAAAGGATGCCATAAAAGCAATTGCCTCTTGCTCCAGATTCAATCCGCGAGTGGCAAACCGTCTTTTAAAAAGAGTGCGTGATTTTTCCGAAGTAGAAGGAAGTGGAACGGTTTCCAAAAAAGAAGTAGAAAGAGCCTTCTCTTTTCTTGATATTGATGAGATGGGACTTGAGTCGGGAGATAAAAAAATACTGCAAACTCTTAAAGAAAAGTTTTCCGGAGGACCGGCGGGACTGCAATCCCTTTCCATCGCCTCTTCAGAAGAACAGGAAACAATTATTGATATATACGAACCCTATCTTGTGCAGATCGGCTTTATTAAAAGAACTCCACGGGGAAGAATATTAACAGAAAAGGCAAAAAAATATCTATCCAAAGATGGCAGGACATAGTCATTTTAAAAATATAAAAAGAAGAAAGGAAGCGCTTGACCAGAAAAAAGCGCTTACTTTTGCTAAAATATCAAGACACATCACCGCAAGTGTAAAAGAAAAAGGGAAAGATTTTCAATCAAACCCTTCTTTGCGTGTTGCCATACAGAAAGCCAAAGATGCCGACATGCCTAAAGAAAAAATAGAAAGAGCTATAGAAAAAGGTTGTGGGGAGGGAGAAAAAACAATACCTTTTACCTTTGAAGCCTACGGCCCGCAGGGCGTTGCTATAATTATTGAAGGATCTACAGACAACAAACAAAGAAGCTTGATGGAGATAAAAGAGTTGCTTAAAAAAATAGATGGAAAAATAGCTGATCCGGGATCGGTAAAGTGGCTTTTTCAAAAAAAGGGAGTTATTAAAGTTTTAAAAAAGGAGGATCTTTCTTTAGAAGGAGATACAGAAGAAGATGAAGAGTTTGTTTTCTTGTACACTGATCCGGAAAAAATAAAAGAAACAAAAACTCTTGTAAAAAATAAAGGTGCGGAGATTTTCGGTAGTTATATAGGATGGAAACCATTAAGCTTTATAGAAACAAAAGAAGGTGTTTATGAGAATATAATGGAAACACTTGAAGAAAACGAGTCTATAGAAAATATATATTTAAATATAAAAAAATGATTGTTATAGGAATAGACCCGGGAACAGCAACAACGGGATACGGGGTGATTCAATTAAAAGATGGGGAGATGGTTTGTTTGGATTACGGGGTAATAGAAACAGACAAGTCTCTCTCTTCTTCTTTTCGTTTAGATATTTTAAATAAAGAAATTCTTTCTATTATAAAAAAATACCAGCCGGACGCTTTGTCTATAGAAAAGGTATATTTTTTTAAAAACCTAAAAACCGCTTTTCCTGTAAGTGAAGCAAAAGGAGTGATTATAATGACCGCTTCCAGGGAAAACATTCCTGTGCACGAATTTACTCCACCGCAAATAAAGATGGCTGTTACAGGATATGGAAAAGCAGACAAGTATCAAGTGCAAAAGATGATTCTTCTTAGTTTGAATTTAAAAGAAATTCCCAAACCGGATGACGCCGCTGATGCTTTAGGTGCTGCTATATGTGGCATAAATATACTTAAACAACCCTTTTAAAAAAGACTTAATTGAGTTAAAATTGCCTTATGTCTAAAGGAAAGATGAAAAAGTTTTTTATTAACACATTTTATTTTATTGTGTTGTTTTTGCTTCTTTTAGTGCTTTTTTCCTCTTTGCTTTTTATTTATTTCGCTAAAGATCTTCCTCGTCCGGAAACGTTCATAGACCGCTCTATAGCCGAACCTACGCGCATATACGACCGCACAGGAGAATATGTCCTTTATACTATTTATGGAGAAGAAAGAAGAGATATTATTCCTCTTTCCGAGGTTTCTGATAATTTTATCAAAGCGCTTCTCGCGGCGGAGGATGCTAATTTTTATAATCACTTCGGTATAGATATTAAAGGAATAATGCGATCCGCTTTAGCTAATATTAGAGAAGGAAGAACAGTTGCGGGAGGGTCAACCATATCACAACAACTAATCCGTTCCACTTTTCTTACAACAGACAAGACTTTTATGCGCAAGACGCGTGAAATGATACTCGCCCTGGAACTGGAAAGAAGATACTCCAAAGAAGAGATTCTTGAGTTTTATTTAAACCAAGTTCCTTTTGGTCAAAACACTTACGGCATAGAGTCGGCAGCAATAACATATTTTAACAAGCAAGCAAAAGATCTCTCTCTTGCTGAATCCGCAGCTTTAGTTAGTTTACTTCCTTCTCCTAGCGCTCTTTCACCTTTCGGCAATAATAAAGAAGAATTGATGCGAAGGAAAAACGTATTATTAAACAGGATGACAGATGTAGACTTTATAACCAAAGAAGAAGCAGAAGAAGCAAAAGAAGAAGTTCTGCAGTTTTCCAGATTTTCCAACTATCTTCACGCTCCACATTTTGTAATGCATATCAAGAGTTATTTAGATAACAAGTATGGTGAAGATTTTTTAATGGAAAAAGGATTAAAAGTATACACCACTATTGATTTTGATATGCAAAAGGAAGCGGAAAGAATAGTAAAGGTGGGATCTCAAAGAAACTCTCAATATAATGCACACAACGCCGCTCTTGTTGCTCTTGACCCTAATACAGGAGAGATTCTTTCTTTAGTTGGATCCGCTGATTATTTTAAAGATCCTTATCCTTCGGGGTGTACTCCAGGATTAACTTGTTTATTTGAACCATATCCCAATGTAGCGATGCGTAACAGACAGCCGGGATCCGCTTTTAAACCTTTTGTTTATGCGGTTGCTTTTGAAAAAGGATATACAGACAAAACAACCGTTATTGATGAAAAAACTAATTTTGGGACAGTTTTTAATCCTTATATTCCCCGTAACTATGATGGAAGATTTAGGGGAGAAGTAACCTTGCGCGATGCTCTTGCTCAATCACTTAATATTCCTGCTGTAAAAGTATTAAAAAAAGTTGGTTTAACTTCGGCTATAAAAAAATCTTTAGATATGGGAATAACAACACTAACCAGAGATCCTAATTTTTACGGACTACCCCTTGTTTTGGGAGGTGGAGAGGTTAAATTACTGGAAATGGTTTCCGCATACGGTGTTTTCGCCACAGAAGGATTTTATAACTCTCCTCTTTTTATTTCAAAAATAACCGATAAAAAAGGAAATATTATAGAAGAAAATAAAAACACACCAAAAAGAGTTTTACAATCATCCGCGGCAAGATTAGTAACTGATATTCTTTCCGATAACGAGGCGAGAACTCCTATGTTTGGAAGTCAATCACTTCTTTATTTTAAAGATAAACAAGTAGCCGTAAAAACAGGAACAACTCAAGAGTTTCGTGATGGTTGGACTATAGGATACACTCCCTCTATTGCGGTAGGTGTTTGGGTAGGGAACAATAATAACACACCTATGACAGGGGGAGAAAGTATGCTTGTAGCTACGCCTATATGGAGACTATTTATGGAAAAATTCCTTTACTAGTTGTTTTTTATAGGCATAACCACATAAAGAAAATCTTCTTTGCCTACAGGTTTTATTACTCCGGGATTTGATTCCCCATTAAAACCAAGTAAAACTTGGGAACTTTTAATATTTACTAATCCATCAGAAAGGAACTTGTAATTAAAAGATATTTTCACTTCATCTCCCTCTATGTTCGCAGGTATTACTGCATTATAATCACCTAGATCAGGACTTTCACTAGTTATAACAACCTCTTCTTTTTTAGGGTTTACATGTAAATTAACCTCATTAACTCTTCCACTAAAAACACTTGCTGCTTTTATTTTATTCAAGAAATCCTCTTTTTCTAAAACTACTTGTGTTTTATTTTCTGAAGGGATAATACTTTCATAATCAGGATAATCACCTTCAATTAATTTAGAAAACAACTGCACTTGAGGATGATCTGTTTCTTTCATTTTTACCTCAAAAAGTATCTGATTGGAATTAATAACAACATCTATATCTTTTTCCTCTTCTTTAAATATATTCACCACTTCTTTTGCTGTTTTTTGAGGGATAATAAAAGAAAAACTATCTTTTACTGACTCTTTAAGGTTTATTACTTTTTCCGTTAATCTATAACTATCCGTAGCTACTATTTTTAGTTTTTTACCGGAAAAAAGAAAAAGAATTCCTGATATCTCCGGTTTCATTTTAGATGGAGAAGGAATATCTATTATTTGAGATAATCCTTCACAAAAACTTTTATTATTTATATTTATTACTTTTTCCTTTTTTACATCAGGGATAATAGGAAAATCAGAAGAACTTAATCCGTTTATTTGTGTTTTGTAATTGTCACACTCTACCACCAAATTATTATCTTTTGTTTGTATATTTATATTTTTATCTGGCAACAAATTAACAAAACCGGAAAAAACAGAAAAAGGAACAGTAACTTCTCCTTTTTTCTCTGTTTTGGTTAAAATCCACCACTTAATGCCCATTTCCAGATCAGTTGAGGATATATTTAAAAAATTATCTTCTGTTTTGATTAATATATTTTTTAAAATAGGAAGAGAAACTGATCTACTAATCGCTTTCCCTGCAATAATTAATCCTTCTTTTAATTTACTTTGTAATACTGTAGTTTTCATAAGATAAATATTTAATTTGTTGATAATATTATGTTTGTTGATAAGTGATTATTTGTTCTTATTTTAGGTTGTAAAAAACTATCTAAATAAATCAATGAAAGTTGTGGAAAAACTGTTAATTGTTTTGATTTTTATATTAAACAAAATGTTTTCCATAAGTTATAAACAGGGTTTACATTGATATTATAGATTGTTTTATAAGTGATATTTCCTCTTTAATTTCTTCATTTGTTTTTAATTCATTTTCTATTTTATTATAAGAATGCATTACTGTTGTATGATCTCTTCCTCCCATCTTTTTTCCTATAAAAGGAAAAGAATATTCTAACTCTTTTCTTATAAAGTAAATAATAACACTTCTTGGTTTTACAATCTCTTTTTTTCTAGAAGAACTGATTATATCTTTTTCATTTATATCATAAAAACTAGATACAGCCTTCATAATATTACTTACCGAAACAGATGCTACTGGTGATTTTAGTATACTTTTTAGCATCTTTTTTGTTGTTTCCAGGTCGATAGTTTTTTTACTAACATTCTGATGCATTATTAGTTTATTTAAAATACCTTCCATTTCTCTTATGTTTTTTTGTACGTTTTCCGCTATATATTCGCAAATATCATTACTTATATAAAAATTCTTTTCTTCCGCTTTTGATTTTAATATAGCCACCCTTGTTTCTGTGTCCGGATAATTAATATCCGCTATCATTCCTCCTTCAAACCTTGACCTTAGCCTATCAGTTAAAGCATTAATAGCTTTTGGAGGACGGTCAGAAGAAAGTACTATCTGTTTGTTTTTTTCATACAATTCATTAAAAGTGTGAAAAAATTCTTCTTGGGTTTTTTCTTTTCCTGAAAGAAACTGAATATCATCTATAATAAGAACATCTATATCTTTATATTGTTTTTTAAATTCTTCTATGTTTCTATTCCTTATTCCGGAGATTATCCCTGAGATAAATTTTTGAGCGGGAATATATTTTATTTTTTTATTCTTTTTATTTTTTATCTCGTTTCCCAACGCTTGTAGTAGGTGGGTTTTTCCAAGTCCCGTTTTTCCATAAACAAAGAAAGGATTATATATTGTTCCCGGGTTTTCGGTAATAGCATAAGCCGCTGCATGAGCTAACTCATTAAAGGGACCGATTACAAAATTATCAAATTCGTATTTTGGATTTAATCCTGTTTCTTGATCGGTAACTATTTCTTGAAACTTAAGTTGATTGGTGTCGATTTCTGGCTCGGTATAATTTGCCGAGTGATTGTTGTTTATTATATAGTTTATTTCTTTTACTTCTTTATCTACCTCTTTGATTTTTTTGAAAATGATTTTATTGTATTTGTTTTCCAGCCACTCTTTAGTAAAAGAGTTGGGTACGGATATAGTTACACATCCGTTGTCTATAGAGTGTATGTCTGTATTTTTAAACCAAGTATTAAAACTTGCGTCAGACATATTTGTTTGTACTTCTGTTAAAACTGTTTGCCAAAGCTTTTTTTTATCCATATGTGTCTGCATTAATTTACATTGTAACACAATCGCTTTAATTGTGGAAAACCCTTAAAAATAGAGGAAATGTTGATAACCTGTGTAAAAAGTGTGTAAAGTTAGGGAATTTTTCAAATTGACTTTATTATTTATTTAAGGTAGAATCTAACCGAAAATTAAAAACAATAAAAAATATGTCTTTTACTTATAATCCTAAAAAAAGAAAAAGAAAAAAAACACACGGCTTTTTGGTTAGGAAAAAAACGAAACAGGGAGAGAATGTGATTAAAAGAAGAATCAAAAAAGGAAGAAAAAAGATTTCCGTGTAGTTTTTTATGTTCTCTAAAAAGGAAAGAGTTAAAAAAAAGAAAGATTTTGAATATATTTTCAAAAAAGGAGACAATTTTAGTAATCCCTTTTTTATTTTGAAAAAAAAAGAAAATAATCTTTCTTTTTCTCGTTTTGCTTTTATTGCTCCCTCAAAAATATTCTCTACTGCTGTAGAGAAAAACAAAGCAAAAAGAAAAATAAAAGAAGGAGTGAAAGAGTTTTATCCTTTGATAAAAAAAGGATTTGATCTTATTTTTATTGCAAGAAAAAAGGGAACATTTTTAGAGACCAGGGAAAATTTAAAAGATGTTTTAAATAAAGCCAAGTTAATATGATTGATTTTTTTTATACAGTACTTTATCAGCCCCTTTTTAATGTTCTTTTGTTTCTTTATACCGCTTTTGGTGATCTTGGTGTATCCATTATTATTCTTACTTTAGTTATAAAATTTGCGCTTTATCCTTTAAGTAAAAAGGCAACAAAGTCACAAAAAGAATTACAAGAACTACAGCCGGAGATAAAAAAAATACAAGACAAATACAAGGAAGACAAAGAAACACAGGCAAAGAAGATAATGGAGTTTTATAAAGAAAAAAAGATAAATCCTTTTTCTGGCATACTCCCCCTCCTTATTCAGCTTCCTCTTCTTATTGTTCTTTTACAGATATTTATACGCGGATTTGAGTCGGAACAGATGAAACATCTTTATAGTTTCATTCCTGATCCGGGAAGCGTGAATTATATATTTTTAGGATTCATAGACCTTTCTTCTCCAAGCATATTTCTAGCTATTCTTGCCGCAGGAGGGCAGTTTTTGCAAATGAAGTACTTTGTCCCGCAAAAGACAAAAGGAGAGGGTATGATGGGAAATATACAAACACAGATGCTGTATATTCTTCCCGGGGTAACTTTTTTTATACTTCTGTCTTTGCCTGCGGCGGTAGGTGTTTACTGGGTGGTTACTGTTGTATTTACTATTTTTCAACAATATTTAATTAAGAAAGATGATAAATAAAATAAAAGAAATTATCACGGAATTTTTTAAAAAAATAGATAATGATATCAAGGTGGATTTTTCTTTAGAGGAAGACACTTTAATAGTTAATATAAGAACCAAGGAACCACAATCTCTTATAGGAGAAAAAGGACAAACACTTACAGATATAGAAAGACTGCTAAAGATGATAATAAGAAAAAAAGAAAATATTTTTCTTGATTTGGATATAAACAACTATAAAAAGAAGAAGGCGGACTATTTAGAGTATTTGGCAAAAGAAGCCGCTACAGAGGTGTTTTTGACGGGTATAGAAAAGAAATTTCCTCCCATGTCAGCATATGAGAGGAGAATAGTTCACATGGCTATTGCTGAGGAAAAAGGAGTGACCACAGAGAGTATTGAGGATGGTTCACAAAAAATAGTTGTGGTAAGAAAGTCTAATAATCAGTCTTAGACTTTTTTATTTTTGCTAAGTCTTCAGGTGAAGATGTTATTATCTGATCTTCCGCGTAACTCGCGGTTATTTTTATTGCTACGTGTTTTTGTCCGGCAAAGAATATTCCCTCTCCCACTTCTCCTTCAAGAAGAGTGAACTTTTCTTCTTCGGTAAGATTAAATGTCTTTTGAACAACATCGATTACTGAGGGGGATTGTTTGAGTAGCATCTTTAAAGCAGAGTTGGTTACTATGGGTTTACCATACTGGGATTTCATAAAGTCGGAGACGTCTTGGGTTATAGTAGTCACCCCCAGCCAGTATTTTCGTGCTCTTTTTACTAATCCAAAGAGAAAAGAAGCTCCTTCTTCGTTTTGCATCATTACCCACGCCTCATCAACTACAAGCAGGCGCTTTACCTTGGTGCTGCAAACCGTTTTCCAGATGTGGCGCATTACTATATACATGGCCATAGGACGGAGTTCGTCTTCAAGTCCCCTTATGCCGAAAACGGTAAGTTTGTTTTTCACGGAAATGTTTGAATAACGGTTGAAAAAGCTGGAATAAGTTCCTTTGGTAAACTTTCTTAGGCGCATAATAAGGGATTCTGTTCCTTCCATAGCATCAAGAACCTGCTCAAGGTCGGAAAGAAGAGGCACATTATTTTCCCATGTGGAAGGGTCACTGTCCGGAGTTATGTCTTTTGAAGCGTAAGTTTCCGTTATTGCCTGGTCTATTATAGCGTCTTCTTCAGGAGTAAGTCCCCCAAGCATAATACGCAAAAGACCAACGAGATTCACCGTGTTTGAACGTAAAACTTCTTCAGGAGACTCGTCTTCAGTAGGAACAGGGATATCAAAAGGGTTAATGCGGTCATCGGATGTAATGGATATGTCGAAAAAAGCTCCGTCAACCGACTTTGCAAGAATGTCGTACTCGTTGTCGGGATCGATAATAATAACATCAACACCCATCATTAAAGAGCGTAAAACATCCAATTTAACAAGATAGGATTTTCCCGAACCGGATGTTCCGAAAACCACACAGTTGGCATTCTCCAAAGAAAACCTGTCGAACAACACCAAAGATCTGTTGTGTAGATTTACTCCGTACATTATGCCGTCATTAGCACTAAGGTCAAAAGAAACAAAAGGAAAGATGCTTGATATGGGAGCTGTATTCATAGAGGTGTGTATAGAAAGAAGATCAAGGCCATAAGGTGCAGTGCTGATAAATCCTACTCTCTGTTGGAAAAATGCTGGCTTGATGTATATAACATTGGACTCAAAAATAGACCGCAGAGTGCTTTCTAAACTTAAAAGCTCTTCTTCATCTTCTCCATATACGGTTATATACAGTCCAAAATAAAACATTCTTTCTTCCGCTCCTTGTAGCTTGTCACGCAGTTCTTCCAGGTCATGGTATGCCGTTTCAAGGGTGGGATCTCTCACCAATCCCTTTTCTTGGTTGTCTGATATTTCCGCCTGCACGTCAGTAAGTTTTCGGCGAAGTTTTTTTAACATAACTCCCGTTTCCATGGGGTGTATAAAAAAGGAGATATCTAGAGAAGCGTTCAAATTTATTACAGAAGTAAGCCATCCGCTTGATAAATAGTGAGGATAAGAGAAAACAAAAAAGGAACGGGAAAGCTTTTCTCCTATCTCTATACTCCCCTGTGATTCTTTTATATAAGAAGGAGCGATAATATCCCTAACACTCAAGATGTTGTCTTGGTCTTTTTTTTGACCACCACTTTTTCCGGTTATTAGTTCTTTTATTTTATCTAAAAAATCTTTCATAATTTAAACGTTAAACTCTTCGGGAAACTCCGGATAGTATCCTTGTTCTGCCTCTCTCGGGTGATGTATAATCCAGAAAAGCTCCATTAGTTCAGATGTTGTCAGTGGAGAGGATTGCAGTCCGCATCTGCGCAATCCCAAGGCAACAAACTCCATTCTTTGGAATAGTTGTGTGCGGTATCTTTTAAACCCTTCTTCGGTAAGAGTGGATCCTTTTTGTTTTCCTTTTGAAAGCTGACTGGTTATTTTTTTTGAATCAGCAGCGGAATAAGGAACAACAAGAAAAAATCTTTTGGTGTATATAGACTCTCTTTTTATAAACTGCTCTAAAAACTCTCTGTACCCCGCTGTCTGGTGTTTAAGCATTTCGTTTTTCTGGTTTTTTTCCAACTCCTTTATTTTGTCTATATATCCGGTAATATTGGTTTTTCGTGATTGCACGACTATCTGACAGGTAAAATCCAAAGAGTTAAGAAAAGACTGAAAGCTGCCTATAACAGCTCTTTGTTCTTCTTCTGATTTCAGGGCAAAGTTTATAGAAGAAACCATAAGAATTCCTCTGAGTGCTTTGTTTTTCAGAATAACAACACCCCCTCTTATTTGTTCTATATTTATAAAATCCTGAGTGCTTTTTACGGCCATATATTTAAGATGTTTCTATTTTTGTTGATATATTTCCCAGCTTGCTTTTTCCCTTGGTCTTAACTTCCTCATCTTCTTTACCCTCTTCACCTTCCTTATGGTTTTCTTTTTTTATCTCTCTAAATACAGGAGGAAGATCCTTTTTTTCCCACAAATAGGTTCTTGAAGACGTAGAGAAGTAAAAAAG
>CAZPZV010000012.1:0-7999 GCA_964591185.1 uncultured Candidatus Saccharibacteria bacterium
GTTGATTTGGAGGATGGAACGATGTACAAGATTACTGCAGGAGAGACAAAGAGGGTCACTGTTCAAGGTGTAACCAGCAATGGTGGCTGGAACAAGCTTGAATTGAACGAACTCCTCTGGTGGGCTCAGGGTGATGATGACGAGTTCTATGGATATCTCTTCGAGAAGGATGAGATGGACGATGTCGATGACCTTGAAACACCGAGCAGATACGTCAACAACCCTGATAATTAACCTTACTTTCTCTCAAGTCTCTCCTCTTAAAAGCTAATCGTGCACAATAGCTTAAAGGAGAAACAAAGAGAACAGGTTATCCAAAGCCCCGCTTCCGGCGGGGTTTTTGGTTTGTATCAATTTTCCTTTTGTAGTAGAATGTACTCACGTTGTAAAAAACAAAACAAAGGTCGAGAATTACTTTAAATTAAGAAAAAAATATGAAAAAAACAATTATAGCAATTATAGTAGTTCTTCTTCTGGTTGGCGGAGGATACGCAGCCTATAACTACTATGCCGTATATACCAGCGATGAAAGAGAGCTGCTTGTAGCAGGAAAAAATGTAAGTGAGCTTGACTCTTACACAATGGAAGTGGAAATGGATATGGACATACAAACCATGGGAGAAGCGGCTACATCTTACATTTCCGTAGTAACTGATTATGACAAGATTGGAAAGGCGTTACGTTCTGATGCTTCTATAGCGTTGAACTTTGAAGGTATGCCCATTGATATAGGTGTGGAGATTGTTTATGTAAACGATAATCTTTATGCCAAAGTGAGCAGTCTTCCGGCACTTATCACCATGTTTCTTCCTCCCGAAGTTGATCAGCTTGTCGGAGAGAATATTCTTCTTGTAGAGGGTCTCATGGAAAAAGGAGACGATCTCTTGGTTGAGTTCTTAGAAGAGAATGATATGCCCGCAATGAGCGCAGAGGATCTTCTTGCTGAACTAGAAGAGCTTGGTGAAGATGTGTGGAAAGAAGGAGTTATCTCTGTCGTAACAACGGAAAGCGATGAGTTGGATGGAGAAAGCGCTAAAAAGTACACGCTGGAAATGGATTCAGATAAGATGATAGATTTTTACTATGATTTAATGGAAAGATATTCGATAGTCGAGATTATGGCTGATGCTGCAGGGGAGGATGTGGATGTGGTCAGAGAGGAAATGGAACTGGCCATGGAAGAGGCAAGGGAAGAGATGTATAAGGCGTATGAAGAGATGGAGGTGTATGCTTGGGTGGTTGACGATTACCTAGTAAGAATGGAAGTTAGTTTCAGAGACTATATTGAAGACGAATCAGATTATGTGGATATGTCAATGATTGTCTCTTATAGTAATTTCAATGAGAGTTTTGAGATTGATGAGCCCGTAGACTACATAACCACGGAAGAGCTTGAGAACTTGATGGAATCAATCTTGGGACCAGGAGTTCCTATGGGAATGTAGATTATAGAGAGTGATTAATAAAAGCCCCGCTTCCGGCGGGGTTTTTGCTATCTTGGCAAGGAGTCTATGAACTGCTTTATCCTTTCCGCTTCTTCCGGCCTCAGTCTTGCTGCGTTTAGTGCATACTCTCTTGCTTTGGCGTAGTTTCCTACCTCTTTGAAATTGACTGCCAGGGAAAGATGATACTGTGGATTTTCCGAATCTATTTCCAATAACTCTTTAAAGAGAGAGATTATCTTCTCGTAATCCTCCACTTCCGCATACGCTTTTATGAGCAAATTCAGCTTATTTTCCGTTTTCGTATTCACTCCCGCTTCTTCCGTGCTTTGAAGATCTTCTTCTACACTCTCCTTGCCCAGAGCCGCCTTAGCAAAGGCGCGCATAAAGTAGCAGTCTCCTTCTTCTTTGAGTTGAAGACATTTGTTTGTGCTGTCGTAAACTTTTTCGTACTCTAAAGCGTTCAAGTTTATTTTCGCTTCATGTATGTATATATTGTAACGGTTGGGAGTTATCTCTTTTAGTTTTTACAGCACACTTTGCGCATCTTCTATTAATATTCTTTTCTCTTCCTCGTTCATATAGGGAAGCACCTGAAGAATGTAGGAAACTTTGTTAATAGATCTTTGTACCTGCAAAGGCCTCTCTTCTTCCGCCTTGTTCACTATCTCGTAAACAACGCTGACCGTCTCTCTGTTTGTCTCAAGACAACTTCCGTATATATCTGATTTCTTCACGTACAGGTAAGAGTCTATTATTGTATCGTATTTTGTCGCTCTATCAGCCAATTCCAGCGCTTTTTCACAGACTTCCGCTCTTTTGTATGCAACGGCTTGATTCATGTCTCTGTTGGCGGAAAGAGGAAGGGTGTTATAGCTGTAGATAAAGACAAAGAGAAAAATCACGGAAGCTATTATAAAAGGCGTGCCGTATCTGGTAAATCTTTTTCTTTTTCCCAGATCAACGTTTTCCGGTTCCTCTTTCATGGAAAGGGAAAAGATATAAGCAAAGATAAAGAAGAAGACAAGGAATATGGAAAAACTGTCAATGGTAAACATACTCGCCGCAAAAAAGGCGATCAGTCCCGCTTGCAGGGTGTGCTTTTCCCTGTTCTTGTTTTTCTGCAGAGAAAGAAAGAGGAGAGCAAAGAACAGTAAAAGCAGTGCTCCTGCGGGGATACCTCCCCAAATGGTCATTTCTATAAGAAGGTTGTGTGCCTTATCCCACCAGGGAATGTCTTCCTCGATATTAGGCATTTCCGGATGATAGTGCTTGTTGAAAGCAATATTGAAGTTCTCCGGCCCATACCCGAGAACGGGTCTATCCTTTATCGCCTCCCATCCGATAACAAACCCCCCGATACGCGGGTCATTAAAGGCACGCTCCACGCTTAATCTGCTTGTCAGCCTGTTAAGGGTGCTGTTTTCTTCTATGATGCGTGGATTTTCATAGGTGTTTACGTAATAAACAGAGAAAATGGAAAAAAGAAGCACGATTACCGCTGCTATACGGAAAAGAGGCGCTTTTCTTGGATAAAAAAGGAAGAAATAAAGCATTCCAAGGAAAAGACCGATAAAGACGGCGCGGGTAAAGGTGATAAGGATAACGAAAGCAAAAAGCAAAAGCAGTGCAAAGTAGATCCATTTCAGTAGCTTTTGTTTTTCTTTAATAAAAAAGGCGAGAAGGGGAAAGAAAAGCAATAAAACGTATATGGAAAGAAGAGTAGGGTTGCCCATGGTGGAAAAGGGGCGGGTTGAAGTTGCCAAGTTTTCGAAAATGTTTGACCACTGAGCCAGTGCAAAAAAACAAACCAGCGCTCCGGTAACAAAGGAAACATTCCACACCTGTTTCCAGTCTCTTTTCTGTAAAACAAAGATGAGCATGTAAGAAAAGAGGATAATCATGCCGAAAGTTAGTAGCCCTCCTCCGCGATTGGGATCACCGAAAATACTGAAGTGCGGATCAAGGGAAAAAATAGTGGATATTATAAAAACTCCGAGGAGTACGAGGGGTGTGTAGAAGAGAAGACTTCCTTTTTTTACTATACTCACCGTTTTTTCATAAAGATTGGTTTCTTTGTGAAAAAAACAGTAGTAGGCGAACAAGGCCAGCAGAACGGAAAAGATAATGCGGAAAACTATCGATTTACTGAAATCGGGAGGAGAAAAGAGAGGCGGGTAGTTTAATATAGGCAGTAGTAGAATAAGAAAGATTCCTGCTTTAAAAATAATGTTTTTCATATTTTCCTTTTTATACTATAATCATATTATAACAGCAAAACAATGGAAGGCAAAACATTAGAAGAAATTGCGGAAAAGCTTCTTTCTTTTGAGGGAAAAGTAAAAGGGGAGGCTTTTCGTACTCACAAGCAGTACATAGAAAAAAAAGAAGGAGAAGAAGCAGTGAAAAAAGTGGAAGAGAAGATGGCACAGCTGGGAGCACCGATAGAGTTCGAGAAGATAAAGCCCTTGCGGTGGTATGATGAAGGAAAGAGTTCTCTTGTTGTTGTGGTGGCCAAAGAAATCTTTAACTGGAGCAAAGATGATATTTACGAGATGGGACGCTTTTCTTCTAAATCCTCTTTTATCGTTAAGGTGCTTATACGCTACTTTGTTTCTTTAGACAAAGTATTAAAAGAAGCTCCCAAGTATTGGAGAAAGTACTGCGATTTCGGGGAAGTTGAGGTGGCGGAGCTAAACAAGAAGCGTAAATATATTATGCTTCGCATAAGAGAAACTGACTTGCATCCTCTTGTTTGCCTTTTTTATGCCGGATACTTTCACGGTTTTGCGGAGATGAATATTAAAAGTGAAGAGATAAAAGTAGAAGAGATAAAGTGTAGAAGCAAGGGGGACCCTTATCACGAATACTTGATAACATGGAAATAAAAGACTTGGAAAAAACAGCAGAAGAACTTCTTTCCGCGGAAGGAAAAGTAAAGGGTGAGGTTTTTCTTAATCACGCGCAGTATATAAAATACAAGGAGGGAAAAAAGGGATTGCAAAGAATAGAAGAAAGAATGGCTGAACTTGGTGCTCCGGTGAAACTGGAAGAGATTAATCCTTCACAGTGGAAAAACGTGGGAATAGATGACCTTCTTGTTTTGGTCTGTGTAGAGCAGTTTCAGTGGACAGAAGATGATGTCTACGAGATGGGACGCTTTACTTCAAAAACATCTTTTATCACCAAAACTCTCGCCCGTTATCTTGTTTCACGAGAAAAGGTTTTAAGGGAAGCTTCCCGTTATTGGAAGAGTTATTATGATTTCGGTTCCGCAGAGACCAAAGAGGTGGGTGAAAACTATGTTGTTATAGAAATAAAAGGATACAAAGCTCATCCGCTTATCTGCCATCTTTTTAGAGGATATATGCGTGGAATGTCACAGTTTATTTCCAAAAGCGAAGAGGTGGAAATAGAAGAGATAAAGTGTATGCATAAGGGAGATGACTCCCATCAGTTTAAAATATCATGGAAAAACTAGAGAATATAGCGGAAGAGATATTGTCGGCAAAAGGAAGAGTTAAGGGCGAGGTTTTTCTTAGTCACGCAAAGTATATCGAGTACAAAGAAGGGGAAGAGGGGATAGAGAAGGTGGAAAAAAGAATGGCCGAGCTTGGTGCTCCGATAAAGATGAGAAAGATGAGCTCTTTGAAGTGGGAGAGTGTCGGTGTGGGCTCGCTCCTTATCTTGGTTATCAGAGAAGTGCTTGGTTGGACGGAAAAGGACATCTACGAGATGGGACGTTTTTCCACGAAGATTTCTTTTATTACCAAGATATTTATCAACTACCTTGTCTCTAAAGAGAAGGCTTTTAAAGAATCTTCCCGTTACTGGAGAAGGTACTTTGACTCCGGTTCCGTGGAAGCAAAAGAGCTTGCTGATGACTATGCTATAGTACAAATAAAGGGTTTTCACGTACATCCGCTCATCTGTCATCTCTATGCCGGATACATACACGGGATGACAGAGTTTATCATTAAAGACAAAGATATTACGGTGGAAGAAACAAAGTGTACCCATAAAGGTGACAGTTGTCACGAGTACAAAGTAGTGTGGAAATAAAAAGAGAGAAGTGATATATTAAAACCATGGAAAAATCGGAAGAAGTAGCTAAAAACTTAATCTCCCGTGAGGGAAAAGTGAAGGGCGAAGTTATTCGTACCAATATAGAGTATTTGAGACGTAAAAGAGGTGATGGCGCAGTGGAAAGAGTGCAGAGAAGAATGAAAGAGCTGGGCTCTACTCTTGATTTTAATAACATAAAACCTTTTCACTGGTACAGCGAAGGAGAGAACTCGCTTATCGTTGTAGTGGCCAAAGAGGTTCTCAACTGGAGTGATAATGATGTATACGAGATGGGCTACTCTACTTTAAAGTTATCCTTTATCATGAAAATGATTTTGCAGTACTTTGTTTCTGCGGAAAGGGTGTTTAAAAACGCCAACAAGTATTGGAGAAAACACTTTGATGTAGGGAGTATAGAACTGGTGGAGTTCAGTAAAAAAGAAAAGTACGCTTCTATAAGGATAAAGGACTTTTATATGCACCGCTTGAACTGTGTTTATCAAAAAGGATTCTTTCAAGCGCTTTGTGAACTTGTTATTAAAAGTAAAGAAATTAATGTGGAAGAAGTGAGATGCATGCACAGGGGAGACAGCTTCCACGAGTATAAAATAACATGGAAATAGAAAAAGTTGAAAACATAGCTCATAAAATACTTTCTTTTAAGGGAAATGTGAAAGGCACGTCTCTTCTTAGTAATATAGAATATGTAAGATACAGAGAAGGAGAAGAAGGAGTGGAAAAGGTGGGAAAAAGAATGAATGAACTGGGAGTGTCTATAGATTTTAAAAAGATCTCTCCCACCCAGTGGATTAGTGTTGGGGTTAGCGCCCTCTGTGTTTTGGTTATAAGAGAAACGTTTAATTGGGATGAAGACGACATCTTTGATATGGGACGTTTTGCAGTAAAACTTTCTTTTGTTACAAAACTTTTTATAAATCATTTTGTTTCTAAAGAAAAACTGTTCAAGCAATCTTCTAAATACTGGAACAAACAGTTTGATTTCGGTTCACTGGAGGCAAAAGAGATAACCGATAAATATGCCATTATGCAAATAAGAGGACATGACGTACACCCGCTTATTTGTCATCTTCGGGCCGGATATATGCATGGTTTGGCGAAATTTGTTGTGGAAGAAGAAAAGATTAAGGTGGAAGAAACCAAGTGTACTCACAGAGGGGATGATTGTCACGAATACAAGATATCCTTGAAATAAAATCATTAATAACATGGATCTAGAAAAAATTACTGAGGAATTAACCCCTCTTCCGGGGAAAGTAAGAGGCGAGGTTTTCCGCACTCATGCAGAGTATATTAGGTTTAGAGAAGGAGAAGAGGGAGTGAAAAAAGTGGAAGAAAAAATGGCCGAACTGGGAGTGCCCATCGAGTTTGAGAAGATAAAGCCTTTTGACTGGGTTAACGAGAGCACCAGTTCGCTCACCATTATCGTGGCCAAGGAAGTGTTTAACTGGACAGAAGAAGACCTTTTTCAGATGGGAAGGTTTGCGGTAAGGGTTTCTTTTTTCATTAAACTGATCATCCAGTACTTTGTTTCCATGGAAAGGGTCCTTAAAGAAGCATCAAAGCACTGGAGAAGGCATTTTGATTTCGGATCCCTTGAGGTGGCTTTTTTTGATGAAAAGAAAAAAACAATAATTCTTCGCGTAAAAGACTTTAAGACACATCCCCTTATCTGTTGTTTTCATGCAGGGTATTTTCAGGGAGTCACCGAGTTTGCCGTGAGATCGGAAAAGGTAACCGTTGAGGAAGTAAAGTGTATTTACAAAGGGGACGATTCCCATGATTACAAGATAACATGGATTTAGGTTAAAAGTTTAAATAAATGGAAGAAAACAAAGAAGATTTAAAACAAGTGGCGAATCACCTTCTCTCTATTGATGGAAATGCCAAAGGGGAGGCGATTATAACCAACGCGAACTATATCAAAAGAACGCAAGGAGAAGAGGGGTTAAAAAAAGTGGAAAAAAGGATGAACGAACTTGGTGCGGATATAAGGTTTAATGAGATAAGCTCGTTTCAATGGTATCAGGAAGGGTTAAACTCTCTTGTGCTGGTGGTAGCAAAAGATGTTTTCAACTGGAGTGACGAGGATGTGATAAAGATGGGCTATCTCGCCACCAAAAACTCTTTTATTGTGAGACTGATTATGCAGTACCTTGTTTCCGTAAACAGGGTGTTTAAAGATGCTCCCAAGTACTGGAGAAAGCACTTCGATTTTGGCGCGCTTGAGCCTGTGGAGCTAAATGAAAAAGAGGGACACATGACTTTGCGCATCAGGGGTTTTCATACTCACTATACCTGCTGTCTTTCTCAGATAGGATACTTTAAAGGCATAACAGAGCTTGTTACTCGATCAAAAAATGTTGATGTCAAAGAAACTAAGTGCACTCACAAGGGAGACGAGTATCATGAGTATAAAATAACATGGATTTAAAAGAAACAGCAGAAGACTTGTTGTCCCGTGAGGGTCATGT
>CAZPZV010000012.1:8099-17157 GCA_964591185.1 uncultured Candidatus Saccharibacteria bacterium
ATAACATGGATTTAAAAGAAACAGCAGAAGACTTGTTGTCCCGTGAGGGTCATGTAAAGGGTGAGGTTTTCCGCACTCATGCAGAGTATATTAATTACAGAGAAGGAGAAGAGGGAGTGAAAAAAGTGGAAGAAAGAATGGCTGATCTTGGCGCTCCGGTGAAACTAAGAGAGAAAAAATCTTTTAAATGGGAAAAGGAAGGACTTAGTTCACTGGTTATGGTGGTGGCTAAAGACACCTTTAACTGGACAGAGGATGATATCTTTGACATGGGATCTTTTTCCTTGAAAGTATCTTTTTTCCTTAAAGCAGTGATACACTACTTTGTTTCCCTGGAGTCGGTGATTAAAAAGGCTTCGGAAAGCTGGGACAAGCAGTTTGATTTCGGCTCTCTGGAAGTGGTTGATTTTTCCGAAAAAGAAAAAAGAATAGTTATACGTACCCATGACTTTGAAATGCATCCTTTGACTTGCCGTTTTCATGCGGGATACTTTAAGGCGATTATATCTCTTGCAGTAAAGTCAGAGAAGATAACCGTTGAGGAGACCAAGTGCACTCACAAAGGAGATGAGTATCATGAGTATAAAGTAACATGGATATAAAAAAGATTATCTTTATTTCTGCTGTCTGCTTGATTGTCTTTTATCTGGCAATTGTTTTTGGAGAAGATGTGATTAGCTTTTTCTATAACCGCTTTTCGGGATGAGCTATAGAGTAAAAGTATTTCTCAGTCTTTTCCTTTTTGGTGTTGTTTTGGGTTTTGTGGAAAACATCACCGCCATATACTTTGCCACCGATCACGCTATAAACTTGCGTGCGGTGATTATCTCTATACTGGTGGTTATTCCTTTTGCCGCTATCGGAGAGCTTATCGTAGACAGGGTAAACCTCATTTCCACTAATAAAAGAAAAGGATTAAAAAGATTGGAAGTGTTTTTAGAGTTTATGATCTTTGGTTTGGTTATGGGAGTAGTGGAGGACCTTATCGTTATCACTTTACTCACAGGAAAGGCGATCACACTGGAAGTGGTGGGGATAGTATTTCTGGTCACTCTTCCTTTTGCTATAGTAGGGGAGCTTATCGTAGATAATACGGATTGGTTTTCTAAAAAGAAAAAAATATGAGACAAGAAGATGCTTTGCGTGTCCTTAAGATGGGCCACAGTAGCTATATTGCCGGGGAACCGGGATCGGGAAAGACGCACCTTCTGCGTCTTTTTAAAAAGTGGCTTAGCAGTAAAAACATTCCTTATGCCCTTACCGCTTCTACCGGTCTTGCGGCCACACACATAGAGGGAAGTACTATACACTCCTGGTCTGGACTGGGGGTAAAGAAAGAGATAGATGAGATGGGAGTTGACAGACTGGAACAGAAAAAGAACCTTTGGGAGCGTTTCCGTAAAACAGAAGTACTTGTAATTGACGAGGTCTCCATGCTTTCCGGAGAGTTTTTAGATATGCTTGATCGCGTGGCACGTAATATGAAGCGCAGAGATATTCCTTTTGGAGGATTGCAGATGGTCTTTTGCGGAGACTTTTTTCAGCTTCCTCCGGTTGAAGGGCACAGTTACGCTTTTCAGTCATCTTCATGGAAAGAGCTTTTTCCTCTTTCTTGCTATCTTACCTCGCAGTACAGACAAAGAGATGAGAAGTTGTCTCGTCTTTTGCTTTCCGTAAGAAGAGGGGAGGCGGGTGAGGATGTGCACAGTGTTCTTTCTTCCCGTAAGAAAAAACCTAAAGGAGAAGTGACACGCCTTTTTACACATAACGTTGACGTTGATCTGTTAAATGAAGAGAAGTTAGGTACTCTTCCCGGAAGAGAGCGTGACTTTCCTGTAAAACGCAAGGGAAACAAGTTTCAGATAGAGTCTTTGCTGCGCTTTATCCCTGAAGTTTTACGTTTAAAAGAGGGAGCGGAAGTAATCTTTACCAAGAACGATCCTGCCTCGCGTTATGTGAACGGTTCCCGAGGTACAGTTATCTCTTTTGAGCGTAACGTTCCTACAGTTAAACTGCGTAGCGGAGTAAAGGTTCGTGCTCATGCGCAAACATTCAAAATAGAAGAGGATGGAAAGGTTCTGGCCGAGGTAACTCAGATTCCTCTGCGACTTGCTTGGGCTCTTACCGTACACAAGAGTCAGGGAATGACTATAGATGAAGCAGAGATGGATCTGGGGAAATCCTTTGTTCCGGGACAGGGGTATGTGGCGCTCTCCCGTGTGCGTTCATTGCAAGGGCTTTATCTCTCTTCTTTTAACGAGATGTCTTTACAGGTTGATGAAAGAGTGGTGGCTGCGGATGATCTGTTTCGTCGTCACTCTGCTGCCGCTGAAGAAAGATTGGGCAAACTTTCTCTAAAAGATGAGCGTAAATTTATTTCGGAGAGAAGGAAATAATGTTATAATAATCTCATGGTAGATACGTTGAAAAAAATACTAGAGATACTTCCCGCGAAAGACAAGATGAAGCTTGTTGTTCTTCTTTTACTTACTTTGTTTGGAGGAGCCTTAGAGATAGTCAGCATCGGTCTTATTGCCGGATTTGTTTCCGTTGTTCTTGATCCCAATATACTTTTTAATATGGAGATACTCTCTCCTTTCTTGGAGTTTTTAGCTATTGAAACACAAAGAGATGTGCTTGTTTACGGATCTGTGTTTATTATCATTCTTTTCTTGATTAAGAACGCCTACATTGTTTTTTATAAATATCTTAAGGCACGTTTTGTGCACAACCGTTACAGATCTATCTCTACTCGTTTGTTTGAAGTTTATATGCACACCCCTTATGCTTTTCATCTGCGCAGGAACAGTGCGGATCTGATAAGAAACGTTTCTCGTGAGGCAGGGAACATAACCGCCAGCGTGATGATGCCTCTTTTGCGTATAGTTTCCGAGGGAATAATGGTCGTGGGACTGGTTACCTTGCTTCTGGTAGTTGAGCCCGTAGTTACTCTCGCCGCTATAGTGCTCCTTGGAGGAACCAGTTTTGGATTCTTGAAGCTCATAAAAAACCGCATGGATTATTACGGCAAAGAAGCTTTTCGTGAGCGTGCGGGGATGATTAAAGCGATAAGCGAAGGAGTAGGGGGCTTAAAGGATGTTACGGTAATGAACCGCCAGAACTGGTTTGTTGAGCGTTTCCAGAGAAGCGTTAATCTGCTTACCAGATCTCACATATTCCGTGATGTCATCAAGCAGAGCGCTCGTCCTGTACTGGAGACGGTTGCTGTTACCGGTATGCTTGTTATTACCATCTTTCTTATGTGGGAAGGAAAGTCTATCGCTTCTCTTGCCTCCATACTGGCACTTTTCGCTCTCTCTATTCAAAGACTTTTACCGGCGATGAACAATATGGTTAATGATTATAATGTGTTGCACTATCATCTTCCTTCTGTTTCTCCTATTCACGAGGATATTATGAGTTTGCAGGTAAAGAAAGACAAGCTTGATGTAGAAAAGGTCCCTTTTAGGGAGAAGATAGAGCTTCTCAGTGTAACTTACGCTTATCCGGAAACAGAAGCAGAGGTTTTAAAGAACGTTTCCTTGGTTATTCCTAAAGGATCGGCAGTAGGTATTGTTGGCAGTACCGGGTCGGGAAAGACGACACTGGTGGATATTATTCTTGGCCTTTTGTCTTCTCAAAAAGGAAAGGTAAAGATTGATGGAGAAGACATAGAAAAGAAGATGAGTGCTTGGCAGAGAAACATCGGCTACATTCCTCAAGTTATTTATCTTTCCGATGATACGGTAAAAAACAATATCGCTTTCGGTATTCCTGAAGAAGAGATAGATGAGGAGAGAGTGTGGAAGTGTATTAAGGCAGCACAACTGGAAAAGTTTGTTAAAGAGTTGTCCGACGGAGTTGATACTTTTATCGGTGAGAGAGGGGTGCGCCTTAGCGGAGGACAGAGGCAGAGAATAGGTATTGCCAGGGCTCTTTACAGTGACCCGGAAGTGCTGGTTATGGATGAGGCCACTTCTTCTTTGGACAACGTAACAGAAAAGTTTGTTATTAATGCTATAGAGAAGTTGAAAAAAGGAAGAACCTTGATTATTATTGCTCACCGATTAACCACGGTAAAAAAGTGCGACAAGCTCTATATTCTTAAAGAAGGAAAGATTGTGGCGGAAGGCAGTTATGAAGATCTACTGAATAGTAGTGAGGATTTTCAAGGAATGGTAGATACAGGGAAGTGATGTGTTTGACTGCCATTTTTGTATAATGTAAACTGGAGGTAAGATTATTTCTTACTTCCATTAAACATATTTACCATGAACGGCGCAATTACCGAGTTGTACAAGTCCTCTAAAACGGTTTTTACCGGTAAAGACCTTTCTTTGATTTGGCAAGAAACAGACCCAGATGCTTTAAAGAGTAAGATTGCTTACTATATCAAACAAGGTGACTTGATTCGATTAAGTCGTGGTGTTTTTGCCAAGGACAAGAATTATAATGTCAAAGAGTTGGCAGCTAGTATTTACAAGCCATCGTATATAAGCTTTGAGACGGTATTACGAGAAAAAGGTGTTGTTTTTCAGCACTATGAATCTATTTTTGTTGCGGGACCTTGGCCTAGAACAAAAACCATTGACCAAACAAAGATAGTTTTCAAGAAACTAAAAGAAGAGGTTTTGTTTAGTCCGGAAGGAATAAATCATAAAGACAACTATAGCGTTGCTTCTTTGGAACGTGCTTTTCTGGACACAATATATCTTTCTCCCCAGTATTATTTTGATAATCTTCAATCCATTGATTGGGATAAGTGTTTTCATCTGGTGAAGATTTATCAAAACAAGCAGTTAATAAAACGACTTAGAAGATATCAAAAAAATGCTCAATAAAGAAAAACATCAACTGATTATGGGAAGAATACTGATGGATATTTATACAAATATTTCCATTGCTTCATTTCTTGGATTTAAAGGTGGTACTTGTGCTTATCTTTTTTACGGTTTACCTCGTTTTTCCGTAGATTTGGATTTTAATTTGCTTGTTGCAGGAAAACAAAAACCGGTATTTGATGAACTAAAAAACATTTTAAATAATTACGGGAAGATCAAAGACTCATATATAAAGCGTAATACTGTTTTTTTTCTGCTTTCCTATGGAGAAGAGGATTACAATATAAAAATTGAAGTAAGTACAAGAGAGAAGATACCTAACATTGAAAATCATTTTGACTTAAGAGAGTATCTTGGTATTTCTATGTTGGTGGCAAAAAAGCCTTATCTTTTCGCAAGTAAACTTGCCGCACTTACTCTGCGAAAAGAAACAGCTGTGCGTGACATTTATGATATCTGGTATTTTGCAGAAAATAGCTGGGACATTGACAGGGAGGTGTTAAAAGCTTGGACAGAAAAAGAATTAAAAGAATATCTCGGTGATTGTATTCTTTTTATTGAAAAAATAAAGGACAATCAGATGCTTCAAGGAATAGGAGAGTTGATTAAAGAAGAAGAGAAAAAGTGGATTAAGAACGAATTGAAAAAAGAAGTTGTGTTTTTGTTGAAAAATTATCAATCCGTAATTTAAGATGAAAGGAGCTTTGCACATGGGGTAAGTATTTAAAAATATGGAAAATATAGCAAAAGACCTTCTTGTTGAAAAAGGACACGTGAAGGCCGAAGTGCTTCTCAATTATGCGCATTATATAGAGCGCAAAGAAGGGAAAGAGGGGTTAAAAAGGGTAGAAGACAGAATGGCTGAGCTTGGTGCTTCAGTGAGTTTAGGCGGATCCAGAAACGTACAATGGATGAGAGTGGGGATAAACAGCCTCCTTCTTTTAGTTTGCAAGGAGCAGTTTCAGTGGACGGAAAAAGATATACGTGACATGGGTTATGTCACTTCAAAGATATCTTTTATCACTAGAATGTTGGTTCGCTTTTTTGTTTCCCGGGAAAAAGTACTGAAAGAGGCGAACCGTCACTGGAGAAAATATTTTGATTTCGGTTCTCTGGAGGCGGTAGATCACGGGGATAACTATGCTGTGATAGAGATAAAAGGATACAAGGGCCATCCCTTAAACTGTCACCTTTTTGCCGGATATATACACGGGATATCTGAACTTATATCAAAAGATAATAAAAACATAACGGTGGAGGAGATAAAGTGCATACACAAAGGGGATGATGGTCACCGGTTCAAGACAACCTGGAATTAGAAAGAAATCACTTAACATAATTTAAAAATATTTATGAAGAACAATAAACTTAACAAAGAAGAAAAGGATCTTCTCAAAGAATTTGAATCTGATAAATTCAAAAGAGTTCAAGGCGCTGAAAAAGAGCGCTATCAGCAACACGCAAAACAAACTTTAAGCAAATCAAAGAGCATCAATATTCGAATTTCGGAAAGAGATTTGTAGAAATTAAAATTTTTGGAGACAGAGAAGGGGTTGCCCTATCAGACGCTTATTAGTTCTATACTACACCAGCATACAAGCAGAAAGAAGAAAGAAAGCGTCTTTTAATCTTTTATAACCTTATTGGATGGGTATCGATTATTTCACGAGGCAAAGGACAAGAACAAACAAAAAAGCCCGAGAATCATTTCCCGGGTTTTTTTAAATCACTTTTTATAGTAAAATATTTATATGATTAAAAAAGAAAAACCCATCGGTAAAATAACACACTACTTTAATAAAGCTAAGGTAGCTGTAGTTAAACTGAGTGCTCCTTTGGAGTTGGAAGAGAAGATAAAGGTTATGGGTGGAGAGAAAGAGTTTACACAGAAAGTAAAATCTATGGAGATAGATGGAAAAAAGATTAGTAAAGCGAAAGCAAAGCAGAATATTGGAATGAAAGTAAGTAAACCGGTAAGGGAAGGGTATAAAGTGTTTAGAGTAGAGTAAAAGCTAAGGATTTATTTGATTTTTTTATTGACAACGTTTTTTCTTTGTAATGCAATTACAACACAAAAGACATACAATATGAGAAAAATAATAAACATCTCTCTTCCCAAAGAGATTGATAAGAAAGTTGAAGAAGCAGTGAAAGAAAGTAGCTTTGCCAGTAAAAGCGAGTTTTTCAGGTATCTTTTTAGAAGGTGGCAAGAGAACAAGTTACTGGAAGAGATAGAAGAAAGTAGAAGAGAAATTAGGGAGGGAAAAGGAAGAGTTCTTAAAGATGTTAATGAGCTTGATAGTTAAGACATGCGTATAATATATTCTCCGAGAGCTAAAAGAGACTATAAAAAGTTGCCGCCAGAAATTAAAGAAAAAGCGAAAGAAGCGTTAAAGTGTTTCAAAAAGATCCTTTTCATAAAACACTAGAGAACCATAAACTAAAAGGAAGATTAAGAAGTTTGAGATCATTTTCTATTGATAAGAACTACAGAATAATTTTTGAATTTGATGACAGGGGAGATGTACACCTTCATAAGATGGGTGATCACAGTATCTATAAGTAAACAATATTATTCTTAAGAGGCATTTCAAAGAAACTCTTTCAAGGGGTGTTTTTTTATGGTGTGCAAGAAGATAATCTGATATACTGTGTTAAAGAATAATAATTTAGCTTATTCTGTGAGAGCATTAAATTTATTTTATCTTCTTGGCGAGGTTTAGTATCAAATTGATACGCTTAATAAGCATAAATGATACCAAAAAAACTAAAGATCAGTTTCTTTCTGGCAACTCGTCAGATAAAGAATGCCAACTTTTATGTAAGCGGTTTAATAATATTTATAATGACCGCTACTTTTTTGAATCTTGTTTTTATCAGTGGCATACTTGAAGGTATTGTTGCTGGTGCAAGTAGCAGTTCAAGAGAAAACTACTCCGGAGAGGTTATTATTACTCCTCTGGAAGGAAAAGAGCATATAAAGGACACCTCTAGGCTGGTTGATGGGATAGAAGGAGAGTACACTGTCCGTTATCTACAGGGAGGTGTTTTGAAAGCCGATTACAAGGATGCAGGGCGTTTAAATGAAGCAGAAGAATCTATCGGTGTAGTTGTTACCGGAATAGATTTTGATAAAGAGAGTAAGGTTACCGAGCTAGACAAGTTCATTGTTGATGGAGAGTATGGTGCTGGAGGTGTGCTTCTGGGTAGTGGTCTTTTAGAAGAGTATGATGTTGGTATAAATGATAATACTTTAAAAGAGGTAAGAGTGGGAGATAGAGTAATGATTAGTGTTGGTGGCAACTCTAAAGAGTATGTTGTTGGGGGAGTAGTAAAATCTAAGCTACAACAGATAAATACAAGAGTGTTTATTAGTGAAAGAGAATTCACTATGCTTACTGGAAGATCACTTAATCTTTCCGATGAGATAGCAGTTAAAAATGGAGAAGGTGTTTTGGGTTGTTGCTTTGAAGAGTTCGATGCCAAGGCAGAAACTTGGCAGGAGAGTCAAGGTCAGTTCTTTGATGATCTCTCAGTAACATTTACTCTTCTTGGTGCAGTTGTTGGTGCTATCGGTCTTGCGGTTGCTTCTGTAACTCTCTTTATTGTTATCTTTATTAACGCTATATCCAGAGAGAGGTATATAGGGATAATGAAAGGAATAGGTATAGAGGGAAGTATTATTAAGTACTCTTATATGCTTCAATCTGTCTTTTATGCTTTTATTGGATCATCTATCGGAGTGTTTGTTTTATATGCTTTTCTTGTCCCTTACTTTGCAGAGAACCCGATAGACTTTCCTTTTAGTGATGGGATACTTGATGTAACTTATGCAGGAGTTTCTCTGCGCTTGTTTATTCTCTTTCTTTCCAGTGTTATTGCCGGACTTGTTCCCGCCCACCTTATCGTTAAAAAGAATACAATTGATTCAATACTTGGAAGATGACTTTATTATCCGCAAAAAATATACATAAGAGTTATACAACCGGTTCTGTAGAAACCAAGGTTTTAAGAGGTATAGATTTGGATGTTAAAGAAGGAGAGTTTTTAATTATTACCGGAAGATCAGGATCAGGAAAGAGCACTCTGTTATACGTTCTCTCTTTATTAGATCGTCCTACTTCGGGGGATATAATCTTTGAGACGTGTAATACAAAGAAGTTTTCTGATAGTATGGATTCTTATTGTCGTTTAAATCACTTTGGTTTTGTTTTTCA
>CAZPZV010000013.1:0-9790 GCA_964591185.1 uncultured Candidatus Saccharibacteria bacterium
TTCTCACTTGAACTCTCTCTGTTTATATACTAAACTGACACTATTATAAATAACTTTTATTATCTATGAGTAAAAAAGTACGCGTCTTTTCCACTCCTACTTGTTCCTACTGCGTTTTCTTGAAACGCTACTTGGACGAGAAGGAGGTGCAGTATGAAGAAATAGATGTTTCCAAGGATCAAGAAAAACTAAAAGAGATGGTAGAGCTTTCCGGACAGATGGGCGTTCCGGTAGTGGAGATAGGGGAGGAGGATGTTATCATCGGTTTTAATAAAGAGCAGATAAACAAGTCTTTGGGTATATGAGCAAAAAAAGAGTTGCCATAAACGGATTCGGAAGGATTGGAAGAGCTGCTTTTCGCAGACTAATCAAAAATCACCGTGATGTTGAAGTTGTGGCCATAAACGATCTCACCGACGTGGAAACACTTACACACCTCTTGCGCTATGATTCTGTTTATGGAATGTATGAGAAGAGTGTAAAGGAAAGAAACGGGAGTATTATGGTAGATGGAGTAAAGGAAGGAATGCAAGTGAAGGTGTTTGCAGAAAAAGATCCTGCAGACCTTCCGTGGGGAGAGCTGGAAGTAGATGTTGTCTTAGAGTGTACAGGTCTTTTCCGTGATTTTGAGGGATCAAACAAGCATATAGAGGCCGGTGCAAAGAAAGTGATTATTTCCGCACCATCAAGTGATCCAGAGAAGATTCCCTCCTATATTTTGGGTGTTAACGCTCATAACTTTAATTCGGAAGAGAAGATAATAGACATGGGGTCTTGTACTACTAACTGTCTTGCACCGATTGTTAAAGCTGTTCACGAGAACTATGGTGTCACTAAAGGAGTTATCACTACCGTTCACAGCTATACTGCCGATCAACGTTTGCTTGATTCTTCTCACCGTGACTTGCGCCGTGCACGTGCCGCAGCCGTGAATATGGTTCCTACTACCACAGGAGCTGCAAAGGCCTTAGGACGAGTAATGCCGGAGTTAGATGGGAAGTTTGATGGCATTGCTGTTCGTGTACCTACTCCCACTGTCTCACTTCTTGACTTGGTTGTTTTTCTTGAACAAGAGGCCACTAGAGAGGACTTAAACTATCTCCTTAAAAAAGAGTCGCAAAAAAGTGATTATCGCGGGGTTCTCGGGGTAGAGGACGCACAACTGGTTTCTTCTGATTATGTAGGAAACTACTACTCCGCGGTAGTTGATTCCGAGCTTACCCGAGTCAATGGCAACATGGCCAAGATTGTTGCTTGGTACGATAATGAGTGGGCCTATGCTTGTCGTCTTGCAGAGATGGCAGAGTTTGTTTTAAATAAATAATATAATTATGCATAAAAAAGAAAACCGTTACTATCCATCCGAAGAGATAAAGAAGAACGCTAATGTAAATAGCGAAGAAACTTATAAGGAAGCAGAAAAAGACCCCGTTTCTTTTTGGGAAAAGCAAGCCGAAGGCATCGTTTGGAGAGAGAAGTGGAGCACTCCATTTGCCCATAATCCCCCTTACTTTTCTTGGTTTTCCGGAGGTAAGTTGAATATAACGGAGAGTTTTCTTGATCCAAGAAAGGATGATGAGAAAACAGCAATAATCTTTTTACCTGAATTAGAAGAAGAAGAGCCAAGAAAGATAAGCTATGCCGAGCTCTACAAGGAAGTAAACCGCTTCGCCAACGCTCTAAGAGAAATGGGAATAAAGAAGGGTGACCCTGTGGGAATATATATGCCCATGATACCGGAAGCAGTGATTGCTATGATTGCTTGTGCTCGTATTGGTGCCATGCACACGGTTGTTTTCTCTGCCTTTAGTTCTTCAGCATTGCGCATTAGATTACAGGACACCTCTGCAAAGGTGCTTATTACCGCTGATGGTTACTATCGCGGAGGACAAGTATACAACCTAAAAGATAATGCTGATGAGGGGGTTAAGGAAACATCAGTGGAGAAGGTGGTGGTCGTAAAACGAGCAGGCAATGAAGTAACTCTTACAGAGAAAGATGCCTGGTGGCACGATTTAGTGGAAGACCAGCCTACTGAACTGGAAGCTGAAGTGATGAATGCTGAAGACCCTATGTTCATTCTCTATACCAGCGGATCTACAGGCAAACCTAAAGGAGTGTTACACAGTTGTGGAGGATATGCTGTACAAACAAAAACCACAGGTAAGTTTATTTTCGATTTTAAAGAGGATGATATCTTCTGGTCCACCGCGGATATAGGATGGATTACCGGTCATACTTATACTGTTTATGCGCCTCTGCTTTCCGGAGCGACTACGGTCATGTTTGAGGGCCTTCCTAACTGGCCTAATCCGGACAGGTGGGCCGATGTCATAGAAGAGCACGGAGTTACCGGATTCTATACCGCACCTACGGCGATACGTATGTTTAAGATGCAACTAAAAGAGGTAAAGCAGGAGTTAAAAACATTAAGAGTGCTGGGATCTGTAGGAGAACCTATTGATGAGCTCTCTTGGGAGTGGTACTTCCGTGAGATAGGAAAGGAAAGATGTCCCATAATGGACACCTGGTGGCAAACAGAAACAGGAGGGGTTCTTATTACATCCCTTCCGGGAGTGGGACCATTTAAACCCACATTTACGGGACGTCCTCTTCCCGGATTAAAGTTCGACATACTTGATAGTGAAGGAAACTCTGTTCCTCCGGAAACAGAGGGCGACCTGGTCATTCTTCCTCCTTTCTCTCCAGGAATGCTTATGGGTCTCTATAATAATGAAGAGAAGTATATTAACACTTACTTTTCTGATTTTGGTGAAGAGATCTACTACACCTCTGATACTGCCTATAAAGATGAAGACGGGCTTATTCGTATCGTAGGAAGAGCGGATGACGTGATTAAAGTAGCGGGACATCGTCTCACTACAGGAGAGCTGGAAAACGCTATCTCTAAAAACAAAAGTGTTGCCGAGTGTGCTGTGGCTGGAGTAAAAGATGAGATAAGAGGTGAGGTTCCGGTAGCTTTCTTGGTGCTAAAAGAAGAAAGAGAAAAAGAGGAGTTGCATCAGGAAATTGCTGAAAGCTTAAGAAAAGAGATCGGACCGATTGCTCTTATCAAGGAGATATACATAGTTTCCGATATACCGAAAACACGTTCCGGAAAAATGATGAGGCGCATAATAAAGAAGTTGTTTACCGGCGAGGATCTGGGTGATCTTTCCACTCTTTCCAATCCGGAGAGTGTAGAAGTTTTAAGAAAAGCTATCAATGAGTAAAACAACAGTTATAGGACACAAAAACGCTGACACTGATTCTGTAATTTCCGCAATCGTTTTCTCTCGCTTTCTTAAGGAAAGCGTTCCTGCGGTGGTAGGGGATATAAACAAAGAAACAGAGTTTATTCTTTCCCATTTTGAAGAGAGTGTTCCTGATTCCATAGAAGAGGTAGAAGGGGATGTGTTTCTTGTTGATCACAATGAGATTGCCCAAAGTGCAAAAGGTGTTAGTGAAGAAAATATAGTGGGAGTTATCGATCACCATCAGCTTTCGGGACTAAGAACACCGAGAGCAATCTTTTTTCGCGTTGAGCCTTTAGGAAGCACAGCCACTCTGCTTTACAAAATGATTAAAGAGAGAGAAGGAAGTGTGGACAAGAAAGATGCCGGCCTTCTTCTTTGTGCCATTGTCTCGGACACTCTTAATCTTACTAGCGTAACGACAACGGAAGAGGATAAAGAGATATTGAAAGAGCTTTCTTCCATTTCCGGAGTTGATGCTGACGAGATGGCACAAGAGATGTTTAAGGCGAAATCAGATTTTAGCGGAAAAACACTGAGTTCGGTTATTACCGGAGACATGAAAGAGTTCGATTTTAATGGAAAGAGAGTAGGCATAGCTGTTTGCGAAGTTGCTTCCGATGTTTATTTTAAAGATAAGGAAGAAAAAATTATGGAAACAGTAGCGGAGATAAAAAAAGAGGAAGGTTATGATGCCTTCTTTTTTGGAGTAGTAGATATATTCAAAAAGGAGACGCGTCTTTATCTTGTCGAAGAAGAAGAAAAGCGCGCAGCAAAAGAAGCTTTTGAAACAGAAGGAGACAAGTACATCGTTCTTCCTGATGTTGTTTCGCGCAAAAGCCAGATTGCACCTCCTTTATCTAAAGTTTTTTAAAAATGAAAAAATACACCATACCTTTTTCGCAAATAGGAATAAAAGACATCTCCCTTGTCGGAGGAAAGAACGGATCTTTGGGAGAGATGATTGGCGCTCTTTCTGAGAAGGGCGTCAATGTTCCCGGAGGATTTGCCATTACCACGGAAAGTTACTGGGAGTTTTTGAGGCAAAACAATTTACTTGATGAGTTGCAAAAAATTATTGACAAGTATGACAGAGAAAGCACCAAAAGCTTACTTGCTACAGGGAAAAAGGCGAGAGAGTTGATTATGAAGGCCAAGATGCCCGAAGACGTGGAAAGCGCTATAAGGGAAGCTTATCGTGAAATGGGCGGAAGTGTTGCTGTGAGATCTTCTGCGGTTTGCGAAGATGCTCCCGATGCTTCTTTTGCCGGACAGTTTGAGACCTTTCTTAACATCTCCGGAGAAGAAGAGCTTTTGAAGGCGGTACACTTGTGTATAGCTTCATCTTTTGGTGATCGTGTTATCGCTTACCGTGAAGAAAAGAAAGTGGATCACTTAGAGTTTGCTCTTTCTATAGGGGTACAGAAGATGGTACGTTCAGACCTTTCCTCTTCAGGAATAATGTTTACTTTGGACACAGAGAGCGGCTTTCGTGACATGGTTCTCATCAACTCTATTTTTGGGATAGGGGAGATGATTGTTCAGGGAAGTGTTACTCCGGATGAGTTTTATGTTTTCAAAACAAAACTTAAAGAAGGGTATGACGCTATTATTCGCAAGGATTTGGGTAGAAAGGATCGCAAGTATGTTTACAAAAAAGATGGAGGATTAAAAGAGGCGAAAGTCCCCCAAAAGGAAGCTTTGCGCTTTTCTATTAGTGATGAAGAGATACTTACTCTTGCCAGATGGGCGATTATAATTGAAGAACACTACGGAAGACCGCAGGATATCGAGTGGGCCAAGGACGGAGAAACAGGAGAACTTTTTATCGTGCAGTCCAGGCCGGAAACGGTTCACGCTCCGATAGAGGGGGGTAGTTATAAAGAGTATAAGGTGCAAGCAAAGGAAGATCCTATTTTGACAGGTATAGCTGTAGGGGACAAGATCGGAACAGGAAAGGTGAGGATTATAAAGGATATTGGCGAGATAGATAAATTCAAAAAGGGAGATGTTTTGGTAACGGGAATGACTGATCCGGACTGGGTGAGTATCATGCGTCTTGCCTCAGCAATAATTACCGATGAAGGAGGAAAAACTGCTCACGCTTCTATTGTCGGAAGAGAGTTGGGGATTCCCACTATTGTAGGAACGGAAAAGGGAACACAAGTACTCAAGGACGGCTTAATGGTTACCGTTGATTGTACAGAGGGTCTTTACGGGCGTGTTTTCAAGGGAGAGGTGCCTTATGAAGTAAAAGAGTATAATATAGAGAAGATGCCGCAAACCCGCACTAAAGTGATGCTTAATCTGGGAACACCTGAAGCAGCATTCAAAGCCTCTTTTCTTAAAAGTCAGGGAGTGGGATTGGCGAGACTGGAGTTTATTATTGCAGAGAAGGTGCGAGTGCATCCTCTTGCGTTATACAATTATGAACAGATAAAGGATAAAAAACTGAAAAAGAAGATAGCTGAGATTACTGTGGAACACGAGGACAAGAAAGAACACTTTATAAAAGAGCTTGCCGAAGGAATATCGCAGATTGCTGCCGCTTTCTATCCTCACGAAGTTATTGTTCGTCTTTCCGACTTAAAGACAAACGAGTATCGTAATCTTATAGGAGGAGAGCTTTATGAGGGAGAAGAATCCAATCCGATGATAGGATTTCGTGGAGCTTCCCGTTATCTAGACGAAAAGTTTTTTCCTGCCTTTCAGATGGAGTGTGAGGCATTAAAGAGATCACGTGAGGTGTTCGGGCTAACAAATATTTCCGTTATGGTTCCTTTCTGCCGCAGTATAGAAGAGGGCGTTGCTGTACGCAAGGCGATGACGGAGTACATAAAAGATCTTCCTGTTCTTGTTATGGCGGAGATACCTTCAAACACTTTACTCGTGGATAAGTTTAGCGAAGTATTTGACGGATTTTCTATTGGAAGCAATGACTTGGCTCAGCTGGTTCTCGGAGTGGACAGGGATAACGCCAAACTTTCCAAAAAGTATGATGAGAATAACGAGGCAGTAAGGAGAGTTATATCAGCCTTTATTAAAAAAGCGCACAAACACGGCAGGAAAGTGGGAATTTGCGGAGAAGCTCCGGCGATAATTGACGGATTTGCCGAGTTTCTGGTAGAGAGCGGAATAGATTCCATGTCAGTTAATCCGGATTCTTTTGTGCAAACGTTATTAAAAGTAGATAAAGCGGAGAAGAATGTTTGATGTGATAACATTTGGATCAGCAGCAAAGGATGTTTTTATTAAGCCAGCTGACTTTTCTTTTAAGGAAGATTTGCTTTGCTTTCCTCTGGGATCGAAGATATCCATTAAAGAGATAAACTTTAGTTCCGGGGGCGGGGGAACCAATGTTGCGGCTACTCTTGCCAAACAGGGTTTTTCCGTCGCCTATTGCGGCAAGATTGGAGAGGATCACTCCGCGGAAATGATTATAAAGGACTTGCAGTATTACGGAGTTGATCATAGCATGGTATCTACCACTTCCGAACTGCCCACAAATCACTCTGTAGTTATCAGTGTGCCGGAAAAGGATCGCACCATTCTTGTTTATCGCGGAGCATCGGATCTTTATACAAAAGAGGATGTGGATTTTTCTCGACTTAAGGCAGAATGGTTTTACTTTACTTCCTTGAATGATACCTTTTATTCTTTACTGGAGCATGCTATGGATAATGATATAAAAGTAATGCTTAATCCCGGTGTATCACAAATAAAAGAAGAAGGGTTTAAAGAGAAGATTAAAGGCGTAAAAGTATTGCTTTTAAACAGAAAGGAAGCTTCTTTGTTGACAGGAGAAACCGAAGATAAGAAGATTGCTCTTGCTGCTTCCGATATTTGCGAAGGGGTAGTGCTCATCACTAAGGGTAAGGAAGGTGTTGTTGCTTTTTCTGAAGGACAGTTTTATGAGGCTACGCCTTTTGTTGTTGATGCGGAAGATTGTACCGGAGCAGGGGATTCTTTTGGATCAGGATTTCTCTCTGCATACATGAGAACAGGCAGTATAGAAGAGGGCATTGTTTTAGGAATGGCCAACTCCGCTTCTTGCCTGCAAAAGATAGGAGCAAAGAAAGGTCTTTTAAATAAAGAAGATGAATTTAATAGAGTTCATGTTGAAAGATCAATTAAATAAAGCAAGAAAGGAAGGCTATGCGCTGGGACAGTTTAATTTTTGTACGCTGGAGCAGTTGCAAGGCATAGTAGCGGCTTCAGAAGAAACATCTGTTCCGCTTATCTGCGGCACTTCCGGGGGAGAGGTTAAATTTATGGGTGTAAGGGAGGCTGCCGCTCTTTTAGGGATAATGAGAGAGAGAACAGGCGCTTCTGTTTTTTTAAATCTTGACCACGGAAGAGATATCGACTTAATTAAAGAAGCTGTTGATTGTGGCTATGACGGAGTTCATTTTGATGGCTCACACTTGCCATTGGAAGAGAATATACGTCTTACCAAAGAAGTGGTCTCTTATGCACATGAAAAAGGCGTTTTTGTGGAAGGGGAGGTAGGGAAAGTTAAAGGGAAATCCATTCCTCATGCCTCTGAAATAGAAGAGGTTATCTTGACTTCTATGGAAAAAATTGTTAGATTTATCAAGGAAACAGGAGTGGACAGCATCGCTCTTGACGTGGGAAGTGTTCACGGAATTTACTCCCACGCACCCTCTATAGAGTTTAAACGTATTAGCGAAACAAAAGAAACAGGATGTTTTGTTGTTTTGCATGGAGGCTCGGGAATAGAAGAGGAGGACATAAAAGAGAGCATTAGGAGAGGAGTGGTAAAGATAAACATTAACACGGAACTGCGTATAGTCTGGAGAGATGCCATTTACGGAAAGATGGACAAAGACAAAGAAGAGGTTGTTCCTTACAACATTCTTCCTTTGGCCAGAGAAGCAACAAAGGAAAAGGTAAAAAATTTAATAAACTTATTTAAATCATGAAGAAAATAATCTTTGAAAGAGACAAGTGTATAGGTTGTGGAAGTTGTACATTTGTTTGTCCTGATTACTGGGAGATGGGGGAGGATGGAATGTCCAACCTGAAAGGAGGGAAGAAGAATGAAGAAACAGGAAACATAGAATTAGAAGTGGAAGAAGCGGGATGCAACAAAGATGCGGAAGATGGTTGTCCTGCTCTCTGTATTCACGTAAACGAAGAATAAAATTATGATTAAACTATCAGCAAAACCCCGTGAGAATCGGGCAAGGGCCTTGCGTAGAGAAGGAATGATACCCGCGATTCTTTACGGCTACAATCAAGAAAACACACCTATCTGTGTTGATGAAAAGGAGTTCAACAAGGTTTACAAAAAGGCAGGGGATAGTTCCCTGATAAATTTGAATTTAGGAAAAAAGGTTTCCGTGGTTCTTGTGTATGAAACGCAGTATGATCCGGCAACGGGAAACATAATGCATATTGATTTCTATCAACCCAACTTAAAAGAAAAGGTTGAGGCGGATATTCCTCTTCTTTTTGAGGGCGAGTCTCCTGCTGTAAAGGACATGGAAGGAACATTGGTGAAAAGCATGACAGAGGTAACGGTAAGTGCACTTCCGGAAAGCCTTCCTCATGAGATAGTTGTGGATATAAGCGCTTTGCAAACCTTTGACGATGTGATTAAAATCGAGGACTTGAAAGTTCCCAAAGACGTGGAGATAGTAAATGAAGGCGACTGGACTGTAGCTATGGTCTCTGCTCCGGAGAATGTAGAAGAGCAACTAGAGCAACCTATCGACGAAGGAGTGGATAAAGTGGAGGTAGTGGATGAGAAGAAGGAAGAGGATGGAGAGGAGTAAAATTATGTATAAAACACTTCTTACAGTTCTATTTATCTCTTTAGGGGTGTTTTTCTTTGCTTTTGCTCAAACCGACTTGGAGATGGAGCGCAGTGAGTTGGAGGAGGAGTTGAGGAGGCTTGAGGACGAGATAGGAAGATGGGAGAGAGAGATGACCAGGACGGAAGCGGAAAAGGAAAGTTTGCGTCATCAGATAAGCGTTATAGAAAACAGAGTTGGTAACTTGAATGCTCAGATTCAGCGCAACAGAATAATTATACAGGATCTTGGTTTAAGAATTGAAGATACGGAAGACTCTATATACAGAACAACGCTTAAAATAGAAGACTCTCAGAAAAAACTGGAAGAAATATTACGTACTATTTATATGGAAGACAGAAAAGACTCTTTTCTTGTGTTTCTTGAAGAAGAGGACCTTTCTTCTTTTTTTAGCAGTATTGCTCTTTTAGATAAACTGTCTGAAGAAACAAAAGGTATTCTGGATGAGGTTAAGTCTTTGAAGAGTTCTTTAGAGAGCGAAAAAGCAACTTTATCTAGCCAGAAAACCGAAGCGGAACAGACGGCAAGAATGCAGGAAGCGCAAAGAAGAGAAGAGGCGGAGGCGAGAGCGGAAAGAGAGCGTCTTTACGGATTAACCGAAGAAGAATATCAAAGACAACTTGAGGAAAAGCAAAAACTGGAAGCCGAAGCGGATGAAATAAGACAAAGAATATTTGAGCTTGTCGGTCTTCCTGATGA
>CAZPZV010000013.1:9890-15161 GCA_964591185.1 uncultured Candidatus Saccharibacteria bacterium
AATCCTTGGAGTATTAGAGACTCATTTTTAGCCTCAGGAGTACTGCTTACCGACTCTGGAGCAAAATCGAGAACCAAAGACGGAGAATGGCGTGCAGCGATGATATACTTTTCCGGAGGAACTACTAATTCTCAGTTTTTCTGGTATGCCGATCAAGTAATACAGAGAGCGGATCGTTTCGAAAACGAAATCCGCATTATGTTGGAGAACTAGTTTACTCTATTACAATATCTTTGTATTTTTCTTTTTCTTCCTCTTCACGAATGGTTTCTACGACTTCTTCTAGATCTCCTTCCATAATCTCCTCCAAACGGTACCAGTTCTTCTCTATGCGGTGATCCGTAACCCGGTTTTGAGCGAAATTATAGGTGCGTATTTTCTCTGAACGACTGGCATCTCCAATTTGTGTTTTTCTTTCTTTTTCCCTTTCTTTTCTTTTCTCTTCTTGTTTTTTCTCCAGTATCTTTGCCTGCAGAATAGAGAGAGCATTCTCTTTGTTTTGTTGCAGACTTCTTTCTGTTTGTGAAGTAACCACTGTTCCTGTGGGATTGTGTGTAATGCGTATAGCTGTTTCTCTTTTGTTTACGTACTGTCCTCCGGGACCGGAGGCTTTATACGTCTCTGTTCTTAAGTCTTGAGGATTGATAACAACTTTACCTTTTTTGGGCTCTGGAAGAACGGCAACGGAAGCGGTAGAAGTGTGTACACGTCCCGCCTTTTCCGTGTGTGGCACACGTTGTACCCGGTGCACTCCGGCCTCGTAGCGCATTAACTGATAGGGATTATCTCCTTTTATCTTAAAGGTGACTATCTTGTAGCCTCCGTGCTCTGTTTTGTTTTCGTCAAGTATCTTTACTTCAAATCCCTTTGCTTGGGCGAAACGACTGTACATGTGAAAAAGGTTTGCCGCGAAAAGGGATGCTTCTTCTCCTCCCGTACCTGCACGTATTTCCACGATTGCCGCTCCCTTTATGTTTACTTCTTCATCATCACCACTCTCCTTTTCTCCGATCATTCTTTTTATTTCTTTGATTAACTCTTCCTTTTCTTTTTCCAGTTGGGGAAGTTCTTCCTTGGCTATGCCGGTGATGTCTTCGTCACTTTCTTCTTCTATTATTCTTTTGTTTTCCGCAATGCGTTTTTTGAGATCCTCGAAAATCTTCTTTCTTTCCACTATTTCTTCTAGCTCTTTCTTTTTCTCTCCCAAAGTCTCCCAATCGGTACTCTTGTCCGGGGAGGCCAGCTTTTCCATTACTTCATCATATTCTTTTTGTACGTCCTCTAGTTTTGACATAATAAACAAAACTCCCATCTTGAAGAGGGGAGTAGTAGTTTTTTTCTTTTATTTTCCCTTTTTTGCTTTTTCCACCTTTTGTTTAAACTTCTCTACACGTCCCATGGTGTCCAGTATCTTCTTTTTGCCTGTGTAGAAGGGGTGGCATGCTGAACAAACCTCAACATTGATTGATTCTCTGGTTGATCCCACGGAAAAGGAGTTTCCGCAAGAGCAGGTAACTTTTGATTCCGAATAGTATTTTGGATGAATATCTTTCATATTTTTCTTTGTTATACAAGAGTAATATAGCAGAAAAATATCTTTAAATCAAGGGCGTGTTGATTTTTTTATAAATAGATGCTATATTTCGATAATTATGACTGAAAAAATTAAAGACACAAAAGAGGAGATGGCCGCTGCAGGGTTGCATTTTGGCCACAAAACATCCAAGCGTCACCCTAAAATGGACCCTTATATCGAAGGAGTGAGGGGTTCGGTGCACATTATTGATCTCAACAAAACAGAAGAGAATCTGAATGCTTGCTTGGAGCAGATAAAGAAACTTGGTGAAGAAGGAAAGACGATAATGATCGTCTCTACCAAACCACAGTTCAAGAGTATCGTAAAAGAGATGGCCGAGGAGTGTGGTTTACCATATATCATTAATCGTTTCGTGGGAGGAATGATTACCAACTTTGATACGATAAAAAAGAGGATAGACTATTATAACGACATCCTCAAACAACAGGAGAGCGGAGAGATAGACAAGTATACCAAACACGAGAAGATGAAGATTTCCAAGGAACTAGAGGGACTGGAGAAGCGGTTTGGGGGAGCAAGAAAGATGGAAAGAATTCCTGATGCGGTCTTTGTTGTTGATATGAACAAGGACAAGTTAGCGATAAAGGAAGCGAAAATGAAAAATATAATGGTTCTTGGTATTGCCGATACCGATGCCAATCCCGAATCTGCAGACTGTTTTATTCCGGCAAACGATGATGCCATATCTTCGGTAAAATATATATTGGATAAAATAAAGGAAGTAATCAAAAAGTAAAATGATAGAAAAAGTAAAACAACTTCGACAAGAAACAGGGGTCTCTTTAATGGAGTGCAGAAAAGCACTGGATAGTTCCGGTGGAGACATAGAAAAAGCAAAAAAACATCTTCGCGAGAAAGGAGAAGAGCTTCTGGGAAAGAGGTCGGGAAAAGATGCCGGGCAAGGGGTTGTAGCAAGCTATATACACACGGACAATAAGTCTGGAGCTATTCTTGATCTGCGTTGCGAATCCGACTTTGTGGCCAAAGGAGATGACTTTATCGAGCTTGCCAGAGAGATTTGCTTGCAGATAGTTGCTGCTAATCCTCTTTATATAAATGAGGAAGACGTGCCCGAGAAAGTAAAAAATGAAGAGAAAGAGATTATTCTCGGACAAATGAAGGACGAGAAGAAAGACAAAGAGATGATGGAGAAGATTGTTGAAGGTAAGCTGAAAAAGCAGATGAAAAAGATAGCCCTTCTTTCACAACCCTGGATAAAAGACGAAAACAAGTCCATCAATGATCTTATCAACGAAAAAATAGCGAAGATAGGGGAGAAGATCATAGTTAACAAGTTCGAGAGGTACGAGATATAAAAATGACTATTGCGCTAGTGCTTTTAATAGTAAGCGCCGCTCTTCTTTTTCTTTTTGTTTATCTGAAAATTCCTGCTCTTTGTAATCTTCCGCAAAAAGAAAAGAAAGAGGCGTTTCCTGTTATAAAAGAAAAGGTTTTCGTTGCTGCAAGAAAAACAAGGAAGACTTTTTCCTTGCACAATATATTGCGAAAAATTCTCTTTTGCATAAGAAAGTTTAGCTCTAAGTCGGAAGAGATAATTACAGGTTGGATACGTAAATTGAGAAGGTAAAAAAGCCAGCGTAGCTCAGTGGCCAGAGCAACTGTTTTGTAAACAGTAGGTCGCCGGTTCGAACCCGGCCGCTGGCTCATTTTGACTGGAGTGCTTCCGGTCAAAGTATTTTATTTGACAAAATAAAATAAATAAGTAAAATAGCACACAGTACCTTGTAAAAATAGTCCTTATAGAGCCAGTTTTTTGAAGTTGCTTCGAACTTTTTTTAGAGAGTTTGATCCTGGCTCAGGATGAACGCTGGCGGCGTGGATTAGGCATGCAAGTCGAACGGATCGTTACAATTTATTGTTTCGATTAGTGGCAAACGGGTTAGTAACACGTGAGAACATGCCCTCAAGACGGGGATAATTCGGGGAAACCCGGGCTAATACCCGATGGTCCTTTTTGGTGTAAAGCCTTTAAGGTAAACGGAAGCTTGCTTCCACTTGAGGATTGGCTCGCGGCTTATCAGCTAGTTGGTGGGGTAATGGCTCACCAAGGCTATGACGGGTAGGCGAGGTTAGCGCCTGATCGCCAACAAGGGCACTGAGACACGGGCCCTACTCCTACGGGAGGCAGCAGTCGAGAATCATAGACAATGGGGGAAACCCTGATCTTGCGACGCCGCGTGCTCGATGAAGCCCTAAGGGGTGTAAAGAGCTTTTCTAGGGGAAGAAGTTGTATCGCTTGCGGTACAATTGACTGTACTCTAGGAATAAGGGGGTGCCAATTCTGTGCCAGCAGCAGCGGTAATACAGGACCCCCAAGCGTTATCCGGTTTTATTGGGCGTAAAGCGTTTGTAGGCGGTTTGTTAGGTTTTCTGTTAAATTTTCAGGGCTCAACCTTGAAAGTGCGGAAAAAACCGGCAGACTAGAGGGCGTTAGAGGTTGGCGGAACGGTCGGTGTAGGGGTGAAATCCGTTGATATCGACCGGAACACCGAAAGCGAAGGCAGCCAACTGGGGCGACCCTGACGCTGAGAAACGAAGGCGTGGGGAGAGAAGAGGATTAGATACAAAAACCTTAGGGAGAAGAACCTCTTCCTTTGTTGATCTAAGGTGTGAATAAGGTGAAGACTACTTATTCATTAAATGGGTGTCCCTTTCAGTGGTGACACTGAAATGCGCATCTAGCTATATCGGGGAACTCCACAAGATAGTCGTGTGGACAATCCCGAGGGAAGTCACTTTGTATTCCTACAAAGGTTGACCCCGTAGAGACTATGTAAATAGGAAGACAGAAGATGAAAAAAATACAATCATCTTTGTCGGATCGATGTATAGAAGTGATACTCGGTACTCTTCTGGGAGATGGATCCCTGAAAGTGAACCGCGGTTATGCAAATGCGAGACTGTCTTTTAGACATTCAACCGTTCAGAAAGAATACTTTTTCTGGAAGGTGAATCTTCTTCGGGAGTCCTGTTCTCAAAAATTCTTTTGGGAACAGCCTGCAGAAAAAGAAGACAAGGGCAGTGCAAAACTTCGGTTCCAGAGTGCAGCACTTCCGGAACTTACAGAGATTTATCGTCTCATAACCAAAAGGGGCAAGCGGAGAGTAAACCGTAAGTGGCTCAACCAACTTACTCCTCTCTCACTTGCTATATGGTGGATGGATGATGGATCGTTAACTGTAAATTCACGGCGCGGTGTTTTCTGCACAGATTCATTTTCTTATGAAGAGCAGAAAGTTATCGCTCGCTATCTTCAAGTTGTTTGGAAGGTAAAGACGCAGATCGGTTCGCACAGGGATAAAAAAAGTAATACTGATTTTTATCGCTTGTGGATTAGATCCAGTGAAGAACTGAAAAAGTTCCTCCGCATCATTCTTCCTCACATAGAAGTAGAGCAGATGCTTCCCAAAGTTTTGCTCTTATACAAAGATTCCGAATTACAACAACGCTGGATCTCTGAAGTAGAGCAGGCCACAGGTTTTTCTCAAGAAGTTTTGCAAAAATATGTTGAAGAGAAAAAATCAAAGTGGAAAGCTTTCAGAGAATGATATAGTCCGATCCCTATAGTAATATAGGAAAAATTACGAGAAGACCCTCGTATTCCACGCTGTAAACGATGGATACTAGCTTCTTGAAGTGTCGACCCTTCAAGT
>CAZPZV010000014.1:0-14269 GCA_964591185.1 uncultured Candidatus Saccharibacteria bacterium
TCATGATCGATAATGAAGTCCATACGACCCTCCTTAATTAAGGTTTAAAAAGAACTAGCAACGTGGACGATGCAGGACTTGAACCTACGACCTCTACAATGTGAGTGTAGCGCTCTGCCAACTGAGCTAATCGTCCAAAGGGCTGTTTGATTATAGCTAAAAATTGCACTTTTGTAAAAAACTTTTATAATAAAAAGAATGAAGATATACGAACTATACTTTAATCCGGAAAAAGAAGAAAAGTTTTGCGAGACTTTTCACTATGAACCTCAAGACGCCTATCAAAGAAGAATGGGAAGGTTGTATATGGTGGGTGAAATAAACAATGCCCTCAAGTCAGAGTCCACTCTGCTCTCCAACATATTTCACACGGCCAAGGAAAAGTACTACGAAAATCCAAGTACTCCTCCAGACAAAGCACTAAAAGAAGCGCTAAAAGAAGTAAACAGAATTATTGAGAAAAGCGAGTATCTGGGAAGGGTTAGTATTACTTTTATCTCCTCCAAGAACTTGTCTATATATATGGGGAAGGTGGGAAAGGTAAAAGCTTTTCTTCTCAGCGACGGCAAGATAGCCGATATTGGAAAAGAAGTGGAAGAAAGCGGATCACCGATATTCCAGAACATAGTTTGCGGAAAAATGAAAAACAAAGACAAGGTGGTTGTTTTCACCTCCGACATGCACAAACCCTTCCTGCAAGGAAAAGTTCTCCAAGAGATGACTCAATCAATTCTTGATGATCAGTTTATGGAAAAGATATCTACACTACACGAAAAGAAGTTTCCTCAGATCAGCGGTGCCTCCCTTGTCCTCGACTACACCATGAGCATTAAAGAGTCTTCTCTTATAGCTTCCGGAAAAGAAAACTTTTCTTTTAAGAAATCATTCTCTTCTTTGGGATTAAGGGTGAAGAATATTCTTCAGAAAGCTCCTCAGATGGACAGAAACAAACTCAAGTTCATTGTTGTCCCTCTTCTGGTAGTTGTTGTTGTTTTAGGGGCAATAACCTTTGCAAGGAATATAACGGAAAAAAGGAGCATGGAAGCTTTTTCCGCTGCCACAGAAGTAATAGAAAAGGCGGAAACAACCATGGAAGAAGGTAATCTAGGAGAAGCTCTTCTTCTTTTTGATGAAGCTATGCTTCAGTTGTCACAGATTAGTACAGACAAAGCAAAAGAAAAAGAAGAAGAAGTACGAGAACACCTCTACACTCTCTTTGGAAGAAAGGAGGTGGAAGAGCCCCTTCTTTTAGGAGAAGTGGAAGGACTTTCCGGGCAAAGCATAGCCGTTTACGAGAACAAAGTTTATATATTCTCCTCAGATGAAATGGTGGTCATGTCCGAAGACGGAAACTATAACACACAAGAAATCCCACAAGCATCTCTTTCCACTAGGTCCAATAAAGGAGTAATGTTCTTTTCCGGCCCTGATAATCTGGTAAGGGTAATAGACGGAGAGGTGGTTGTCTCTGAAATGCTCCCCCCTTATGAAGACTACTCTTTTTCTTCTATGGCATCTTTTAATAACAGAGCTTACTTTTTAGAAGAAAATAAAAACGAAATAATATTCTACGGAGAAAAAAGACCTTCTTTGTGGATAAAAGAAGGTGAAAAAAATCACGGGAACGGAAAAGATATCGCCATAGACAGATCCATATTCATCTTGGATGACGAAAACAAGATACACCGCTACTATACCGGAGAGTATGAAGAAGAGATAAACTACTCTATATATCCCTTTGTTTCAGGAATAGAAAAAATACATACGGAAATAGACGCTCCGCTATTCCTTTTGGAATCAAAAAGAGTCATTCTTTTAGATAAAGAAGGAAACATCTTGCAACAAATATACAGCGAATCTTTCTCTAACCTAAAAGATATCGCTACTTCAACTGACGGAAAAAAAATATACCTCCTGGATGACCAGAAGGTATATCTGATTGAGTTGTAAAAAACTTATTTCAACTCCACTGTGGCTCCGGCTTCTTTGAATTTCGCTTCTACTTCTTTTGCCTCCTCTGTAGGAACACCTTCTTTTATTACTTGAGGAGCATCCACAGCAGAATCAACAAGATCCTTGGCTTCCTTTAGTCCTTGACCGGTAATATCTCTCACTACCTTAATTACCTCGATCTTACTATCCCCTACCGATTTGAGCTCTATATTGTAAGAACTCTTTTCTCCTTCTCCTTCTTCAGCTGCGGCTGCGGGAGCAGCGGCTACTGCAGCAACAGGAGCGGATGCACTCACTCCGAACTTTTCTTCAAGAATCTTTACCAGCTCGGAAAGCTCTAAAACGGAAAGATTCTCAATGCTCTTTACAAGCTCTTCAAACTTCTTTGGAACCTCTGTGGTTTCTTCTTTTTTGTTTTTTTCTTCAGTCATTTTATTTTACTTTATTTATCTTGCTTGGCATTTGCCAAAACATACAACAGACCTTTTATATTGCCCTGAAGGACTTGTAAAAATCCTCCCACCGGTGCGGACATTGTGGAAAGAAGCTTTGCCAGAAGCTCTTCCCTGGAAGGAAGTGTGGCAATTTGCATAACTTCTTCACTGGAAAGAAACTTTTCCTCAAAAAGTCCTCCCAAAACGGATATCTTTCCTTCTTTGATGAACTGGTGCACGCTTTTTGCGGTGCCGACACCATCATCAAAACCAAAAACGAATCCAACCTCACCTTCAAGTGAAAGCGGATCGAAATCAATCCCCTCTTTCTCGAAAGCAAGCTTAGCTAGCGTCTTTCTGGTAACAAACACTTTTGCGCCAGCGTTACGAAGCTCCTTTCTTATAGAATAGGCATCTTCTCCGCCAAGACCCTTGAATCCAACAAAAAGAATAATCTTTTGTTCGGAAAGGTCTTTGCGCAACGACTTTACTATTTCTTTCTTTTTTTCTTTTGTAATTGCCATAATAAAAAATCTGCATTAAAAACGCAGACAAAAACTTTTCTTCTTTTCCTCGACGGGATTTTACATCACACCCGTTGTCTGCGGAATTGTGCTAATTATAATCCTTTTTCCTTTTTTGTCAACAAAATAGCTTGAGCGAACTCTTCTGTTGCTTGCGGGCCATTGGCGGTGATAATCAATCCGTCTATTATCACGGATTCATCCTTATAAATCGCTCCATGTTCCCTAAGCATTCTCACCGGAGACTTCTCCATCTCCGAAGACCAAACTGTAGATTGTACTCCATCTAAAATGCCCGCCTTGGCGAGAATGACCGGAGATATACATATGGCCGCAATCACTCCTTTCGCCTCCCTTATCACACGATAACTTTCCTCATTATCCAAACGCTTGAGGCATCCCGGCCCGCCAACAAAAACGATTGCGGAAAAATCTTCTGTATTCAGTTCACCAATCTCTTTTTCTGCTTCCGCCTCTCCTCCTTCGGCTCCCATAATAAGGCCTTTTTTGTCACTGAAAGTAATCACCTTTTCTTTAGCAGAAAGTGTCTGCAGGGAAATAAAATACTCTTCATCACGAAAATCTTTAGAAGAAGCTATAAGTGCAATCATCTTAAATATTTGTTTTTAGCAATATTGTGCTCCACTAGTGTCTTGCTGAAAACGGTTTCTCCTGTAGGCTTGGAAAGATAGTAAAGATACTCGCTATCTTTGGGGCTCAGAGCCGCCTCTATGCTCGACAATCCCGGATTAGCTATGGGTCCTTCGGGAAGGCCTGTGTAACGATAAGTGTTGTAAGGAGAGTTTATCCGTGTCTCTTCTATTGAAACTCTGGTGCTGCGCTTTCCGGTAAGATAAGTTATCGTTGCGTCAATCTGCAAGGGCATTCCCAGCTCCATTCGCCTCCTTATTATCCCTGAGACAAGTTCTTTGTCTTCCACAAGAAAAACCTCTTTTTCTATAAGAGAGGCTATAGTCACCACCTCCTCGGACCACTCTTCAGTTGCCCTTTTTTCAAAGTTGTCCATCATCATACCGATAACCTCCTCCATATCGGCATGAAAAGAAACATAGTAAGTGTCAGGAAAAAGATATCCTTCAAGAGTACCATTATCACTCATGCTTCCCGGCTTGGCAGGTTCCTCAAAATGAGGAGGCTTTCCTGCCAAACGATAAAACTCTTCCTTGCTTCCAATCCCCTCTTCTTGAAGATATTCTGCTATATGGTTCAAGTTCCATCCCTCAATAATGGTCAGTTTTTTTTGATGAGTCTTTCCTTTAACTATCTTTTCCGCTATCCGGGAAACACTCATCTGCGGAGATAAAAGATAGCTGCCCGCTTTTAACTCTCCCCTCTTTCCTGTAAGGATGATATAAGCGGAGAAAGCATAAGAACTTCCAACTAAACCCTTCTCTTTCAGGTTTTCCGCTATCTGAAGAAATCCTTCTCCTCTTTCTATCTGAAAAACAGTTTCGTCTCCTTCTCCTGTAGAAAGATAAATCTGAAAAAAGAAAAAAGACAGTAGAAAGAAAAGTACTATGATGCTTGCCCTTTTTACCATAGATACTCTCTTAAAAAGTATTTAAACAGCTCTTTGATTCTTTCTTTCAACGGTAGGTGGTCGATAATGAGCACGCCTTCCAGGTGATCTGTCTCGTGTTGCAAGATAATGGAAAGCATCCCTTCCGCTTCCAAGACCACGCTCTCCCCTTTTCTGTTTTGCGCCTCAACCATTATCTTCGAGTAGCGCTGCACATCAACCCAGATGCCCTTAAGACTCAAACAACCTTCACGGGAAACAATCTTTTCCGAGCCCACAGGAGTAATTTTAGGATTAACAAAGACCATCGTTTCTTTTTCTGTTCGAACAACAACTACTCTTTTCGATACTCCGATCTGTGGTGCAGCAAGACCGGCCCCATCTTCTTCTCCCACTATCTCCTTCATCTCATCTAGCAGTTCAGTGTCCTCAAAAGAGGTGAACTCTTCCGCTTTTTGACGCAGTACGGAAGAGGGATAACGAACAACTCTTCCAGGAGAAGTTCCCAGTAAAGTGTAGACGCCGAAAGCAAGAAAAGCGACCGCAAGAAGTGTTAAAAAAGAAGGATTAGTGAAAAAGAAAACCGTTCCTGTTAAAGAAAGAAGCAAAGACCCGCTCAGCAGCACTTGTTTTTTTGTGTAGATGTAAAACGAAAGAAGAACAATGAGTAAAGGATAGTAAAGAGTGAAGAATAAAAAAAGAAGCTCTTTTTGTGTTGCAAAGAGATAAATAGAGTAAGCAGTTCCCACTACTGCTATGGAAATAAGTAAACTTTCTCTTTTCATTCTATTCAACTTCTACAAATTCGTAAAAAATGACTCCGTCAAAATCAGACTCATCCAGATACTCCAAGAAGTCCACATTCACAACCTCCTCTTCTTTGCTGGAGGCGTAAACAAAATCAACACTATCAATAACAATGCCTTCACCGCGAACATCAAGACCTATATCTTCGTCTCCCTCAACAAGAAACATGGCTCCACATATATAAGGAAGCTGAGGAAGGGCATAAAACACATCTTCTGCCGGAATATAGGCAAGCTCTATCTCCTCTTCCCAGTCTATGTCTATAAGGCGGTCTTTATTTAGTGTTACTGTCTTTTTTTCCACCCTGTTGCCACCCACCTCTTCCGTTATGTCCGAAAAATAAGGGGAGATCTTGTTTCTGTAACTAGAGTAGTGAAGCCTGTTTTCATAGGAAACATCGCCCGCCGGATAGTAGTTTATCTCTTTCATTCTTTCTTCGGGATCCTCTCTAGAGTGCACCTTGGCCACGGAAGACAAAACCAGTGTGGTAGAATCAAATCCTTCCTCGGTATAAAGAGTTTCTTCATCCAGTGCCCCGCTTTTTTGCGGTAAGCCGATAAAACCTTTCACAACCTCTTCCAGTCTCTCTTCAAAGCTTTCTTCTTCAACATCATTTTCATCACCATTCTCTATCGGAGTTATCTCAGGATCATCCACTTCTCCGTTTTCTTCCGGAGAGCGAAAAAGTAGCATACCACCTAAAATCAAAGCAATCAAAGCAATGATTAAAATTATTATAGTAATTGGATTTATTTTCATGTTTTATAAAACTTTTACTGTATTATAATTAAAGAAACCTATTTTGACAAGATGCCTTTTTTCTTGGTATCACGAAGAGCGTAAAGTGTAATAGTTGATGACACTCCTCTTTCTTTTAAATTCTCAATATAAGAGAGTACTTTTTCTTTTTCTCCACGCATAATATCTTTAAGACACCACCCCACTCCTTTTTGTACCATATCTTCCTTGTCCCAAATCAATCTTTCACAAAGCGATAACGCCTCATCGGTAAACTCTCCACTTTCCCCGATGCTGCGCGTAAACACAACAACACTACTGCGACGTTTCCACATATTTCTTGACTTGTTCCACTTGCGTAAAAGAGAGATTGTTTTCCGAGGATTCTTTAACAGCAGTGGTTGTAAAACACCAATGCAAAAATCATCAACCGTGGACCAGCTGCACAAATGATCGGAGATCTCCTCTAAAAAAGAGTGATTAACACAATCAATCCTCTTTTTTAAAAGGAAATTAGCCGCCAAAACTGCCTCTTCAATGCCATGCAGATAAAGTTTCCGGGAGCTAAGAAGTACCTCTTTGCACTCCGCCTCTTTTATTTTTCTGTTATAGCTTTTCAGTATACTATTACGCTTCGGTGCGCCCACTCCCAAGGACCGAAACCCTTCGTACTTGTGATACCTTTTGTCTTTTTCCGCTCTCCCCTTATCCTTTTCCTTGTAAAGTTCTTTGTATATCTGAAGGTGCATAAAATCAGGAAGATAGAGGAAAACGAACAACAACCTCTGTTCCTTGTCCTTTTTCCGAATAGACGGATATCTCTCCTTCCATCATCTCTACCAGCCTTTTGGTTATCCAAAGACCCAGGCCTGTTCCGACAATATTCTCTGTTTTTTCCGACTTTACCCGGTAAAACTTTTGAAACAGTTTTTCTTGCTCTTCTTCGCTCATACCTATTCCCGTATCAGTTATTTTTAGCGCCAGTTTACCGTCCTCAATTAAAGAGACAACCTTCACCTCTCCTTCTTCGGTATATTTAATAGAGTTTCCTATCAAGTTGATAAGGATCTGTTTTAATCTTTCTCTGTCCGCTTTGATCTTTCCCAGTTTCTTTTTTTCAAAAGAAAGCTTAAGATTCTTCTCTTTGGCATTATATTCCAAAAACTTTATTACATCCTTTATCTCTTCCTTGGGATTAAACTCCTCCATACTTATTTCCATTCTCTCCTGCTCTATTCTGGATATATCCAGAAGATCTCCTACCAGATCATCAAGTCTTTTTGTTTGAACATCAATACTGTCCAAAAACTCTTCCTGCTCTTTGTTGACCTTGTAGTCTTTGAGCATCTCCGCATATCCGCGTATAGCCGTAAGCGGAGTTCTTATCTCGTGTGAAGCCATGGAGATAAACTCGTCCTTCATCTCATTACTCTTTTTCGCCTTATCGTACATTTGAGGATAGTCAGCAATTTTAGCGTAGCGGAAAAAGAGAACAGTCAAAAGAAGCACAAATACAATGGAAAGGATGATAGATATCTGCACATTTTTACTGACAACTCCTTCTGCCTGAAAAAGAACTTGCTCTGTCTTCACTACTCCCACTATCTCTCCTCTTTCATCTTTTATTGCACGCAAAGTAGTATACACCTTGTCTCCCTCAAAAACACTCTTTGAAGTAAAAGAACGTTCAGGATTAACAATAACAGTGCTGTAAAGAAGATCTTTTTCTTTTTCTTTTCCGATATTATCTTCTTTTAGCGCCGAAACAACCACTCCCTTGTCTTCCTTGAAAAGAATGACTTCAAAGCCGGAAATGGTTTGGTTTCCTTGTGAGATTCGCTTGATCTGCTCGTTCAACATCTCCGGATCGTCAATGTTTATGCTTGCATATTCGGCAAAGATGTCGTGAGTGGCACCCATGGTAAGATTAACAAAGTCACCCTCTCTGTTTTCCTGTATGAGAATAAAATTAATTAAAACAAAAGCAAAGGTGGAGAATATAAAAATAACAATGAGAAGAGTGTAGATAAGGTGAGACTTCTCTTTTGCTTTTATTAGTCCTCTTTTAATTAACATGCTCTTATTCTTGGACACTTTTCTCTTTTATTAAAGCGTTAAGAATGCTTTTTACTTCGGCAATTGTTTCCTGCTTGAGAATGGATATGAATACCACTTCCTTGTCTATCTTCTTAAAACTCTCCTTTATCTCTTTTATCTTTTCTTCGGAAACCGCATCCTCTTTACTTATAAACACATACTCCGGTTTATCTAAAAGAGTTTTATTGTAAGCTTTTAGCTCCCTGTGCACAGATTCATAATCAAAAACGGGGTTGGCCGATTCTGCGGACACAAGATGGAAAAGAACACCGGTATGCTCCACATGTCGCAAAAACTTAAATCCCAACCCCCTCCCCAGTGACGCTCCTTCGATAAGTCCGGGTATGTCGGCAAGCATTAAATCAAAGTAAACACCCAAGCTTGGTTCCAGTGTAGTGAAGGGATAGTTGGCCACCTTTGTTTTACTATTGGTTAATTCATTTAGTAAGCTTGATTTACCGACATTAGGCAGTCCTATAAAGCCCACATCCGCAATAAGCTTTAATTCAAGCTGAAACGTGAAAGATTTTCCCTGTTCCCCTTCTTCAGACTCTTGCGGAGAAGTGTTTGTTGCGGACTTGAAATGAAAGTTACCCCTTCCTCCACGACCTCCGCGAACAATCAACACCTCTTCATCTATTTTGGTTATCTCTACCTCTTCTTCCGTATCCAGATTTTTTATCACCGTCCCAACGGGAACATGAAGAATCATATCCTCTCCGTCACGTCCATCACCAGACTGTGGATGACCATCTTCCCCATCACCGGCTCTAAACTCTTCCTTAAAGCGGAATTTATTTAAAGCATTGAGATCGGAAACCCCTTTTGCATAGACGTTTCCTCCTCTTCCTCCACTTCCTCCGGTGGGACCTAGCGCCATTTTCGCTTTATCAAATCCTACCGCTCCGCTCCCTCCCGAGCCTGAGGTAATACGTACTTTTATATTATCAATAAGCATTTTTTATTTCCTCTAATTTATTTTTTACTTTTTCCACAAGCCACTCCGGAGCAGAAGTTCCACTGATTAATCCCACCTTGCTTTCCTTTTTAAACCAATTACTGTCAATATCTTTCTCGTCTTCAACTCCATACACAACTCCTCCTTTTTCGTAAATTATATTAACCAGACTTTGGGTGTTGGCACTTGTTTTTGATCCTACTACCAGAATAATATCCACCTTATTAGCAATCTCTCTTACTTCCTTCTGCCTCTCGCTTACCGCACCGCAAAGAGAGTCGCAAACTTTAACATCACTAAATCTTTCTTTTATCAATTGAAGGAACTCTTCTACTCTTTGTGAGTCTTGAGTTGTTTGTATGACCACTCCTACAGGGCCACTATTTTCAACTTCACCCACTTCTTCTTTTGAGTTTATGACAACACCCCTGTTGTCTATCGCTCCGTTAATCGCCTTAACTTCAGCATGATCTTTTTCTCCGATAATAATAACCTTTCTTCCTTGATTTTCCAGTTCCTTGGCAAAGTTCTGGGCTTTGCGTACAAGAGGACAAGTGGCGTCAACTATTTTTACCCCCTTTTCTTTTAATTGCCTGAAAACATCATCACTTACACCGTGTGCTCTTACAATAACCGTCCCCTCTTTAATATCTTCGAGAGAAGAAATAAACTGTAGTCCTTTCTCCTTGAGTTCATTTACCACCTTTTCATTATGTACAAGGTTGCCTAGCATCTGACACTCTTTATCTTCTTCCAGCGTCTTTAAGCTGAGCTCGTAGGCCCTCTTTACTCCGAAACAAAATCCTGTGTTTTTTGATACGATTATTTCCATGAATTTATTTTTGTGGCCTTTCAATGATTTCGTCAAAATCTCCGGAATCAATATCATCTATAAACTCCGCAAGACCATCGTACTCTACCTGCAACTCGTCTAGTTCTTCTTTTAATTTAATTCTTTCTTGCTCATCTCTCTCCTCTTTTATCAACCTCTCTATCTCATCAATCCTCTCCTTTAATTTTTCCACATATTCACCCATATCACTTCCCAGTTTCTCAATCTCTTCCGGACTAAGGGATCTTTCATCCGGCTCTTCCTCGTTGTTTGTTTCAAAAGAATCTTCAAATGACATATTTTTTAAAATTAATGCTTTCTCTCACTTTATAACAAAAAGATAAAAAAATACACCCCCTACTAAAGAAGGTGCATGGATTGAAAAGTACTTCAAGGTGTCTTTGATCCATATTAGTTAAGCTCTTTGTTGAGTTCAATTAAATAAATATTTTCTTTTAATCATGATAACCTAAGGCTTTTCGATAATCTCTTTTATGCTTGTGTGTTTTTAAAGACCTGTATTGATTTAAAAAACCCATCAATACAATTAATCGCATCTTCAGTGTGTTTAATAGTTGAAATCCTTGTCCTCAATAATCTCTTCGTAAAGTTGGGGTGTTTTCTCTTTTATTAAAGCCTGATTTTTTCTGGCTTGATCTAGCTCCTCTCTCCAATGCTCTTTTGATGGTTGAAAGTTCAAAAACTTTATAACTCCCTCTTCTTCCAACTCTTTTCTTTCTTCTTCCGGCAATTCATTTACTAAAAAAACCTCGAAATCTAAAGATTTTTCAGAATTAAAAGCCTCGACAGATGTTTGCGGAAAACCAAGCAGTAACCCCATTGTTTTGTCGTCTTTTTCTTTCTCGGCGTTGCTGAACCTGTTTAACCCTTCTTCATCTTTGCTAATAATTATACTAAAACTAACAAAAGCATTTTCTTCTTTTACTTCTTCGCTTTCATACAAAAGACCCAACTCCTCACAGGCTTTTTTTATTTCTTTAAGCTCTTTAGAGAATTCTTCAATAAAACTATTTTCTTCTTCCTCGTTTTCAACAATTTTAGTACTTCCCAAATAAGCAACATCCTTTCTGTCCAAAAGAAGAAGTGCCAAGTCAATCTTCTTCCCTTTCTCTAGAGAAAAATTTTCAAGTGCCTCAAGGTTCTGTTCTTGTTTTTCTTCTCCAGACTCTGATTTTTCCGGATGAAATGTAGGTTCTTTCTCTGGATTAAATGTCATGCTTTTTAAATTAATTATTATGCCCCAAAGTGTGTTTTTAACTTATTTTATTAGTGAATCAAAATTTTTGTACAATTTTTTTATAATATCAATAATTTTTTTGTTGTTCTTCATAATAGCAATATTTTGATTTATCTCAACAACAACTTCCTCTGTAAATCCAAGACTGAGCACAAGGTTTCTCGTGGAATCATTGTCGGGCTTTTTTTGAAAATATTGTTGTAATAAGAAGTGCCAATTCTTTAGGTCTTTTTCAGCAATCCCGTAATTTTTTTCAGCATCCAAAATTTCATTCAAGTATTCGATGTATACGTCCCAATCTTTAATGTGCTGATAAAAAATCTCATCCTCCAAGATTTTCAACGAATACGTAACATATTTTGATTCCGGACACAGTGAAAAAACATCTTTTTCAGCAATAAACTTTTCTCTTCTACGATCCAGGATTGAATGAAACCTTACTCCCGCCAAGAAAGATTCATCACTTCTCAGGTCAAATACAGATAAATTATCATAATGTGTTTCGTTTCTCTCAATAACTTTTAGGTATCTAATGTCCGGAAACGATGTGCCGATAAAAAAATCTTTTCTTTTCTTGTCTTTAAAGAATTTATCAAAAATTTTATCGGTCAGTGTTATGTGTGTGATTGGCGCCGCCATGTATTAATCCTTTAATGACTAAAAATATTTCATATAACGTTGGTGAATATGAAGCGAAGCGGAACGGAGAAGTTGATAATCAAAAATATTTAGAGCCAACCCTGTCTAATCCTTCAAAGTATATTTGATCATCTTTAAATACTTCAATAACCTTATATCTTCCCTTTGTGAACATTTCATTATTTTCTAAGAAGTGAGTTGCTTCAAGTATTTGAATCGAAGCTCTTGGACGAGACAAAGATCCACTTCCTTTTGTTTGTAAAAGTGGAATTCACCAAGCAACCAATAATTTCTTTGGTCTTTTTTTAAAAAAGGATAAATTTTCCCAACTTCTATTTTTTCTGGAATACATTCTTCTTCTTATCGATTTCCTTTTTTGAATTCGGAAATATCTCTTAATGCCAAGTCTGGATTAAATTCAACTTGAATTCCCATATGTTTTGAAGATATAAGGTTGTTTATTAAATTTGTAGCAAGAGTGGTTTCTATAAAAACCATTCTAATACTATCACAAAACAAAAAACCGAGCTAATCTCGGTTTTGTTTATCCTAATTATGCAGGGAGTCGTGGACGACGTTAGAACTTTTTTTGTGGATAAAGATAAATATGATTATATTTTAAAACCTAAGTAAATATAATTTTCTCATCTAAGATTAAAACCCGAAAAATCGGGTACTTTCGTGCTTTCAGGTTGTATAATTTTACTAATCTAATTTTATATCAATTCTATCGGCTATTTTTTGAATCCACTTTTCTAGCTTGTCTACTTTATGCGTTAACATAACCATTTCTTGAAAGTAAGTATCCGCTTTTTTAGAATAAGAATCAACAGAAGAGTAAAGATTGTCAAAATCTTCTTTTGCCTCATTAAATCTTTTATCAACTTCTTCAAACTTTTTGTCTAAATATTCAATTAATTCTGATAATTCTTTATCCATATAGTCAAATTATAACCCTTGATATATTGATGTCAAGCTTTATTACTTTTTTATAATTCGTTTTTATACGAACTATTTAACAATATCACAAAACAAAAAACCGAGCTAATCTCGGTTTTCTATGTCCTAATTTCGCAGGGAGAATGGGACGATTTTCGAACTTTTAAGTGGTTATATGAGATAGATAATTTAGATGATGTACTAGAAGAATCAAGATATTTGCTTAAAATATAGTTACCCCACACTCTCGCACACTATATAATGTCCGCGCGTGTCCTGAGGTTCTGTACTAATTTCGTTATTAAAAAATAGATTTAAAATAACAAAAAATGTTTTACTCACCTTTTAAATCGGGAAAAGTATCAACTAAAAACTCATAAATTTCAAGATATTTTTCTTTTAGATAGTCCGAATTAGTGGTCATTAATCTTACTGCTTCCGCAAACTCTTCATCATATCTTATGTTGTCACCATGAATTCCACTCGAGTATTTTTCCGAATAAACCGTCAAATGACCGGTATTGTCAATTAACTCTTGCCACTGATCCCTTGAAGGTTTTTCTAATAAATTTATGTATAAATTATGTCCAACTTCGTGTGACACAGTTCCCAATTTATACAATCTCATTCTTTCTTCTTCCGGAATGTTTTCTAGATATTCAAAGTCACTTAAGTCTTCGTCAATAAAACTGTAAATTTCCATAGGAGAAGAGCGAAACAAGGCAAAAGGATGAATGTTGGAGCTACTCCTATTAACTCCTCTGACCTTATGCTTGGGCAGGTTTTTGTATCTATCTTTTAGTCCAAGATACTTTTCTTTAGGTATAAAATAGTTACCATCCAAAGATATGCACACTGTATCCGGTAAATAAGAGATGCGGGAGATCAGTGCCTTATCAAGCAAGCCGTTCGGAAAAGAGTTTTCCAGGAAACTTTCTATCTCGGAGAAATCGTTGTCTTCAGTAAACCCTTCAAGATTTATTCCGTTCTTCTTTTGAAGTTCAATCGCTGCTATCAAGCTTTCTTTTTTAACTATTGGAGTTTTGCTTTCAACTACCATATCTATTATCTCCCAAAATATCTCTCCTTTTTCTTCTTCGCTTTCCACAAGATGGGCATTCCTTATATCAAAATCATTTCGATCACAGAGATCAAATATTTCTTTCACTTTTTCATCAGAACCAGTATCTCCATTGAAGATTTTTTCAACAGACTCTTCATACTCTTCCGCATAATCGTCTTCACTTTTAATGTCCATTGATTCGTAAACCATGTTCACATTACGAGTATCTTCGTTATTGAGAAGCTCAATTCTTGTATTAAGGAAATCATCACATTCCTCTTCCTTCATTATCTCTCTTAAATAATCAAGATCACTTCTTTTGGGGTCCTTTTTATCGGACCCCTCGTCATCTAATCTGCTTTTTTCTATATCTTCCATGTTTTTATTGAATTATTAAATAAAGTGTTTTTAATTTTACAACGCTTTGCTTTTTTGCGTCAAACAATACTCGGCTTTCTTTATCCTAACTCCGCAGGAAGTCGTGAAC
>CAZPZV010000015.1:0-13065 GCA_964591185.1 uncultured Candidatus Saccharibacteria bacterium
TTAAATTTTTATAATCATAAAACTGACCTCATTCCTTTTTTTAAATTCTACTCCATATCTACATCCACAGCAAACAAAAGCACTTTTCTAGGCACTTAAAAAAACATTCTTTTAAATAAAAGCATGTAAAAATCTTTTATCGGGTTCAATTCTTACTCCTTCTTCCCATTTATCCATATTTCATCCTCGCTTTTATTCCATAAGGATGAAAACTGTTCTTATTAAACTAATTTTTATTTCCTCATTATTGAGCCTATAAAGAATGATTACGTTTTGTTATGGTTTTTTCTTTAATTTCTTGAATTCTACTTCACATTCTGCTTTCCATCAAATAAACCTCTGTTTGACTAAGGGCATAATCCCCTATATGCTAACCTTAAAACGACCATCAAGAACATACGATGCCACTAAAAACCACTGTATAAAAGGTTATCCGTAATGAACAGTTTAATGTATTTCTTTAATATGTGACAGAGTCTAAGACATTATCGTCTTAATTGTCACAAAGCTCTTTTAGGTGTAAACTCTTATCTTCAGTAACATATTCAGACTTATCATGATCCCAAGTCTCTTCTTTGAAAGTAACCATCTCATTCTTTACCTCTAGATCGGAAACTTTGCCGTTAGCAATTAAACATCTAACCACTTCTCCATTAATCATCTTCAAGAGTGTCTCACCGCCACCATGCTCACCCCCATATCCTTGAAAAACAAGATATTTTTCATCATTGTGAAAGACGGGCTCTCCATTCCCCGTCATCTCGATCTCAATTCCCTCATGTTCTCCAAGACCCAAAAGATTATACTGATATGTCTGCGGACCTCTGGGCAAACCTATCTTTTTTATTATCAGATAACTATCAGATAGATAGTGAATATTTAGTTCTCTTTCAAAGTTAAGTGCTTCCAAAACAGAAATATTATCTATAAATGTTTTCAGTTCCACTCTATCGCTGTCATCAGTCTCTTTGTATTCTACGGTGGTATGTTCAAAAACCACTCCGTCCTGTTCTACGGTGCAAACATTAAAAGATATTATTGGCAAAGAAAAATCTTGGTTTTCAACATATTCCCTTTCACAAAAGATATCTGGATCTTCTTCCAAGCTTTCAGGAGCCGCCTCTGTTTCTCCTATTGACTCGATACACTCTTCAACTTCCTTCTTTTTCTGTTCATACTTTTCTTTGGAAACTTCATAAAAATTGAGCCCCTTCTCCAAACTATCTAATCTTAAGGAGTACAATACTCTGGTATTAACCCTAACTTTACAAACATCTTCAAGTTGAGCTTCTGGGGCATCTTCAATACCATATAAGCCCCCGTCTTCTACACATTTATCTATACTTCTCTTTTCTGTCGGGTTTTCATAAACATAAACCCAAGAAGAAAAACAAGGTCCTGGGGAATCCATTTCATCTATTTTGAAGACTATTAATTGATTTCCTTGCAATCCTTCAAGGTAATAGTCAAAATTTATATCGTGCTCGTGATCGCTTACATTTTTTATTTCATCTCTGTTTAATTTCAGAAAACTATCAAGCTCACTGGTTTCTGAATCTAAAGTATAAAAATCAAGCCTGCCCTTAGACTTTGAGTCAACCAAAATATATTTTAAATCCTCGGTTGATCCGGTTAAGCTGGAAAACTTATCACCAGAATCATATTTCTCACTGATGAATTCCCTATCTTCCGAATTTAAACTGATATACTCTTGAATAAATTTCTCCTGATTGTAATGTCCTCTTTCCCACTCTTCCGTCGCAACCCTCTCACTCTCTTCTCCCACTTCTCTTTGTATAAAAGCTTCATCCTTGACATCAATTAGCCAAAAATAACCGAGGATGAAAGATAACAATATAGCAACTGTTACAACAATTATAATGGTATATTTATTTTTATTCATATCCTTATTTATAATATAAAAATTAGAAATGCTTTTAAAGCTCGTATAAACTCTTTTATTCTACCCCACATTCCACTTTCCATCAAATAAACCTCTGTTTGACTAAGGGCATAATCCCCTATATACTAACCTTAAAATGAGACTGGAAAAACTACAAAAAAAATACCCCGTATTCAGTTACGATAAAGTGGAATGGCAACTGGAAAAACAGAACCTGCAGGCGAGGTTCTCTTTTTCAGCTGGCCCCCAAATGACCTTTGTCTCCGAGCTTACCATCCCCAACGTCTCCTCAAAAGAGATAGAAAGAGTGGGAGAAAAGCAACTCCACAATCTCTTTTTTCATTTAGGAATGGTGGACATGCTCAGCTACTGGAAAGCTACCTGCTCTCCGGAAATAAAAGTGGAAGCGGGAGGATTAAGTGCAGAACAAATAAAGTGGTGGGAAAAAATCATTCTTGAAGGAATGGGACAGTTTTTCTATGAAAACGATATTGACCCTTTTGTTCCCCGTATAAAAACAAAAGAAAAAGAAGAAATAGAGCTACCCGAAGTGAGCAGTGAGGATTATCTCCTACCCCAAGGGGGAGGAAAAGACTCTCTTGTTGCGCTGGAGATTATAAAACAAACAGGAAAAATCCCTTCCCTCTTCATCTTTAACCCCAACGAAAAACTCTATCAAGTGGCAGAAGTATCAGAAACAGAAGAGATCATAACCGCAAGCAGAACTCTTGATCCAAAAATAAAACAACTAAACAAAGAAGGTTTCCTTAATGGACACACTCCTTTTTCCGCATATCTCGCCTTCCTGAGCGCCATAATAGCAGCCCTTTTTGATAAAAAACATATTGTCTTTGCCAACGAAAAAAGCTCAGAAGAAGCAAACACAATATACAAGAAAAAGGAGATAAACCACCAGTGGTCTAAAACACTGGAGTTCGAGAACATGTTTCGTCAATACTCTTCAAACTATCTCCTTAAAAAACTAAACTACTTTAGCTTGATGAGGCCTCTCTACGATATACAGATATCCTCTATCTTTAGCCATTTAGAGAAATACCACCATGTCTTCCTCAGCTGCAATAGTAATTTTAAATTAAACGGAAATGTAGAAGAAAAATGGTGCCGCAGTTGCCCTAAGTGCCTTAACACCTTCCTTCTTTTAAAGCCTTTCCTGGAGAAGTCAGAACTGACAGATATCTTTGGAGGAGAAATGGAAAGAGAAGACCTTCTTCCTTTAAGGAGGAAGCTTAGCGGAGAGGAGGGAATAAAGCCCTTGGAGTGCGTTGCAACATTCAAAGAGATAAACTCGGTGATTAACGGCAATACTGAGGATCTTCTCGATCAGTGGGACGAAAAACACAACGTACCCGAAGAACTTCAAAAAATACTATGGAAGAACTTAAAAAGAAACTAAAAGGAAAAAAGATTGTAGTACTGGGAATGGGCGATGAAGGCCTCTCCACTGCGGGGATTATAAGAGACATCTTCCCCGAGGAAAGACTCTCCCTTGCCGACGCACTGCCTTACGAAAAACTCTCAGAAAAAGTACAAAACTTCATTAAAGAACACCACTCCCACCTCGATCTCTTCTTTGGTGAAGATTATCTGCAAAAGATCGATGATCATGATTTGCTAATCAAGGCTCCGGGAGTTCCTCCACATATAGTAGAAAATCTAAACTGTGAGATAACCTCACAAACAAAGCTTTTCTTTGAGTTTTTCCAAGGTACCATCGTAGGTGTTACCGGAACTAAAGGAAAAAGCACCACTGTATCCCTCATCTATCACATACTAGATCAAGCGGGAATGGATGTTATAAAAACAGGAAACATAGGAACACCGGCACTAGAAAAATTACCTCAAACAAATAAAGACACCATCTGCGTTTACGAACTCTCCTCTCACCAGTTAAACGACCTTGACCAAAGCCCTCATATAGCGGTACTTCTCCCCATCTCTCCGGAACACCTCCAGTACCATCAAAGCTTTGAAAACTACCTTGCAGCAAAGAGCAGAATTACTCTTTACCAAGAAGAAAACGATTACCTCTTCTTTCATCCCCAAACACTCCATATCGCAGAAAAATCAAAAGCAAAAAAGATAGAGATAGATGAGTCTCTGGGAAGAGAGGTACTAAAAACAGCACCACTCGCTCCTCTCTATGCCATGAACTGTGCTGTCAGTGTGCAAGTAACAGAGCTCCTAGGAGTAAAGGGGGCAACCAAGCTAACAGCAAACTTCACTCCCCTGCCACACCGCTTAGAGCCGGTGGGAGAGTATGGCGGAGTAATCTTCTACAACGACTCCGCAGCATCCGCCCCTCCCTCAACACAGGCCGCCCTAAAATCGCTTCAAGCAAACACTCTCATAGCGGGAGGATATGATCGTGGACTAGAGTGGAAAGATCTCGCCAAATCAATCGCAGAGTCCGACATAGAAACTCTCATTCTCCTGCCCGACAACGGAGAAATAATAGAAAAGGAAGTAAAAAAGATTACCAAGAAGATAGAAGTAATTATGACTAGCACACTGGAAGAAGCAGTAGATCTAGCAAAAAAGAAAACAAAAAAAGGCGGTACTTGCCTTTTCTCTCCCGGAGCACCCAGTTTCAACCTTTTCCGCAACTACGAAGAGCGCGGTAAACGGTTTAAAAACTTGGTGAAAGCAAAACCGACAGCAAAAGCGTAAGCGTGATGCTTGCCGAATCTGTGTATTTGGTGAGTGCTCTCCTTTTTATTATATCTTATCTTCACCTCCTGCCCTTTCTCGTTTTTCTGAAGATCAATAATCTGAACATCAGCTTTCTCTTTGAATCCGTAATATATAACCTTCTGCTTTCTTTTTTTTCCTATCTCCCTAACTCTGTAGTTATCTATATTAAGAACAACAGTTCCCCCTTTTTTGGTTTTCTTCGCCAATAACTGGTACTCTTCCACCAACCTGTCTATATCCGAATACCCTTCTTTGTACTTCTGCGTTATCTCTGTAATAACCGATATATCCGGCTTTACCACGGAGAGAAGGTACTTCATATCCCCCTCATCGGAAGTGCCCAAGCTAAGCACCAGGAACTGCGGAAAATTTCTTTGAAATATCTTTAAAGGGGCCAAAAGAATGGCAGGCATCCACTTTTTATACTCGTTATAACCACTGGGAAGACTGAGTATGGATAAAGGTAAACCTATCTCTGTATTAAAGTTTTTCGGATTAGCTCTCACACTGAACTCCATCTCCTCTAAACGTCTCTTAATTTCTTTTTTAACAAAATTCTTGTTGGTACTTCCCGCCACAGCAATCACCGTAGGACGGTGAATAAACACAACAATCCTGGTAACTATACGCAAGTAATGTTTTAAAATATATTTAAAAAAACTTTTCATAAAAACAATTTCTCTAATCTATCAAAAGCCTCATTAATATCTTCCTCTTTTCTTCCAAAGCTCATCCTTATATGACCCTCACCATTGGATCCAAACGCCACTCCGGGAACAGTGGCTACCTGTATCTTCTCTAGAAGCCAATAGGAAAACTTCCAAGAATCAACAACACCATCACCTACAAGAGTAACTTTCTTGTCAGAGAGATCAACCACCTTGGGAGAGATGCGAGGAAAAACGTAATAAGAGCTGTCCGGACTAATAAAGTCAAAGAAATCACTCATCTTCTTTAATCTCTTGCACATCATATCCCTTCTTTGCTTGTACTTACGAGAGAACTTGCCTGTCTGCTCATCCCCCGTCTCCAACGCTCCCATAGCCGCATACTGAGAAATGACCGGAGCACAAGTTACGAGGCTGTCGTGAACCTTGGTTATCTCACGCACATTTTCCTCATCACTATGAAGATAACCTACACGCCATCCGGTCATAGCAAAACTCTTGGAAAAGGAAAATATACGAATAACCCTTTTTCGCAGTTCCGGAACCTCCGCCAAAGAGAAAAACTCTTTATCATCGTATATAAAGTCCTTGTAAACTTCATCGGATATAAGGAAGAGATTGTTCTTTTCCGCCAACTCAGCCAACTCCATCAACTGCTCTTTGGTATATATAGTTCCCGTGGGATTATTAGGATTGCAGTAAAAGATAGCTTTTGTTTTGTCTGTAATCACCTCCTTGTACTTTTCTATGTCAAAACCCCACCTCTTTTCACGATTCAGGGGAACAAAAACACACTTGCATCCGGCAAGCTTTATCACCTCCTGATAGCTGGTATAGGTGGGCTCAGGGATGATTATCTCATCTCCCGGATTGGTAATAGCCATTATGGTGGCAGTTATTCCTTCAATCGATCCTGCTGTAACCAGTATCTCTTTCTCCCAGTCATAATACATATTCTCTCTTTCCAGTGACTCTTCAATTAACTCCCTTAACTCCGGTAATCCCGGTGAAAGAGAGTACTTTGCCACCACCCCTCTCTTTAAGGCTCTCTCGGCCCTCCTTTTAATAAAGTCAGGAGTATCAAAGTCAGGTATCCCTTGAGCCAAGGAAACGGCATCAGGATACGTAGAAGCTTTTAGCTCTATCTGCTTTATAGTTGATAGTTTAATATCTTTGGTTCTTTCAAACATGTCCACCTATTTTACCACAAGCACGAGGGATAATAAAGTTAGGCAGATCTATAAATAAAAAGACTTACCAGTGCAAAAAATATAGCCGCGTAAAGAGAAGCCTCGGCAAAGAGAAGAAGAGGAGAGAAATGGTAAACAGAGTAAATTAAAAGAAGCATTAAAGCTAAGGACTGCAACCCCATCTTTATCTTCCCCGGAAGAAGCGCATAAACAACTTTATCGTGCTTCTTTTTTCTGTACAGCGCAGCTCCAATAATAACCGCCTCTATAATAATTATCACCAGTATCACCGCAATGTCTATGTGTTTGGTAACTAAAAAAGCTCCCACACTACCTATGAGGAGCTTGTCTGCCAAGGGGTCGTGTATCTTCCCCCAGTCAGTAACCATGCCTCTTGTTCTTGCTACCGCTCCGTCAAGCGCATCGGAAGAAACAGAAACAAAGAAAAGGATAAGAGCGTAAAGATAATATCCACCAAAAAGAAAAAAGAGAATAAAGGGTACTGTAAGATAACGGAAAACAGTAAGATGGTTAGGAGTCACAAAACGAGGAACAATCTTTAACACGGTTCTCTTAAAGAAACGATCAAATATAGTTAACTCTTCCAGACGACCCCTGTTCCTCTTCGCTATCGCTATCTCTTCTTTTATCTTCAACGCCATCTGTTACACGTCAAGATTAGCGTTTTTGGCGTAGGTCTTGATAAAGTTCTTCCTTAAAGCAACCTCTTTACCCATAAGAGCATCAAATATCTTGTCCGCCTCTTTTGCATCTTCAACGGTAACCTGCAGAAGAACTCTGTTCTCAGGATTCATGGTTGTTTCCCAGAGCTGTGAAGGATTCATTTCTCCCAAACCTTTGTAGCGTTGTATCATCGGTTCCCCGTTCTTCATGTCACTGAGTACTTCCATCTTGTCTTCCTCTGTATAAGCATACTCCACCCTCTTTCCTTGCTGTATTTTGTACAAAGGCGGTTGTGCGATATAGACATATCCTTCTTCAATAAGAGGACGGAAATAACGGAAGAAAAGTGTTAAAAGAAGAGTTCTGATGTGCGATCCGTCCACGTCCGCATCGGTCATAATAATAATACGGTGATAACGACTCTTCTCTATGTCGAAATCCTCCGCTATGGCCGTTCCCAGAGCAATAACCAAAGACTTTACCTCTTTAGAAGCAAGTATTTTGTTTAACCTGTAGCGCTCTACGTTTAGTATTTTTCCTTTAAGAGGAATAATGGCTTGAAATCTTCTGTCACGTGCACCCTTACAACTACCTCCCGCACTCTCTCCCTCAACGATATAGAGCTCGGAAACAGAAGGATCTTTGCTCGTGCAATCGGCAAGCTTTCCCGGAAGGGAGAGGCCTTCAAGCGCTCCTTTGCGCAATACTGTTTCACGTACCGCTCTCGCCGCCTTCCTTGCCTTACAAGAAAGGATACATCTTCCTATTATCTCCCGCGCATCTTGAGGATTACGTTCAAAGTAGTCAATCATCGCCTCAGAAACAAGATTTTCCGTAGCTGTACGCGCTTCCGCGTTTCCCAGTTTCGCCTTTGTCTGGCCTTCAAACTGGGGGTCTTTTATCTTTACCGAAACAACACTATTCAATCCCTCCCTTATATCCATCCCTCGCAAGTTGTCATCACTTTCTTTAAGATACCCTTCACGACGTGCATAGTTGTTTATCGTCTTGGTCATCGCCGCTCGCATACCTGTAAGGTGAGCGCCCCCCTCTTTGGTGTTTATATTGTTGGCAAAACTTTCTTCGTAAACTTCGTACTCTTGGGTGTAGAGAAAGGAAGCTTCTATAATCACTCCCTCCTTTTCTCCTGATGCATAGAATATGTTCTGATGCAGTGCAGGAACATCTTTGGTGAGGTGTTTAACATAAGAAGCAAGTCCTCCTTCAAAATAAAAGGAGTATCTGTCCTCTATCTCACCACGTCTGTCCGAAAAATCTATCTTTACTCCTTTGGTAAGGTAAGCTTGTTGACGCAGGTGACTGAGTATCTTCTTGGCACTAAACTTTATCTCATCGAAAATTTCCGGATCGGGAATAAAGATGATCTTTGTTCCCGTTTCAGTTGTCTTCTCTTCTTTTTTCAGCTTGGTAACCGACTTGCCTTTTTTATACTCCTGCACGTGCCTGTATCCGTCACGGCAAACTTCCACACGCATCCATTCGGAAAGAGCACAAACAACAGATATTCCCACACCGTGAAGTCCTCCGGAAACCTGATAAGCTTTGCTTCCAAACTTTGCTCCTGCATGAAGTGTAGTCATTACTGTTTCTAGCGCAGACATGTTTGTTTCCGCGTGCTTATCCACGGGAATTCCACGACCATCATCACTTATCTCCACTTTACTATCACCATGCAGAATAACCGATCCTTTACTACCATTTCCGCCCATGAACTCGTCGATAAAGTTGTCTACACACTCCCAGATAAGGTGATGCAAGCCTTCCGTATCAGTGGAACCGATGTACATACCGGGACGCTTGCGTACCGGATCAAGGCCTTTTAATACACTAATATCTTTTGCATTGTATGATTCTTTTTTTGCCATATATTATTTTCTTACTTTCCACTCCGGCATACTATCCAGAGATTTAATTATTTTATCACATATTTTATTTACCTCTTCCGATGAAAGGGTTTTGTTGCTCGCCTGGAAGAGAAGACGAAAAGCGAAGCTCTTCTTTCCTTGGGGGATCTCTTCTCCTTCATAAAGATCAAAGAGAGATATCTCTCGCAAGAGCTTTCCTCCTTCCCTTTTTATCTTCTTTTCCACCTCTACATACTTTGTCTCCGAAGGCACAAGGACAGATATGTCTCTCAAGGCTCCGGGAAAGCGACGTATAGGGTTGTAAGCTTCTTTCTCTTTAAATTGCAACTTCTCTATTTCCAGCTCAAAAACAACAACTGAGCTCTTCACGCCCATATCTTTTTTTACTCCAACGGAAACCTCTCCCACTACACCAATAGTCTCTTTTCCGCTCTTTATCTCTGCAGAGTTACAAAGAGTCTTGCTGGAAGAAGAGAGATAAGAAACATCCTCCACTCCAAGCTTTTCTAAAAGAAGATTAATCTTTCCTTTCATTTGCAGAAAATCAGCAGGGAAAGAAGCGGCGGAAAGCATGTTTCTTTCTTTTACTCCGGAAAACACCCTGCCTAGTTCAAAAAAGCAAAGCTCCTCTGTTATCTTCTCATTCTCCCCCACGTTCCTGAGCATTCCGGGGATAAGACTGGGACGGAGGTACTTGTATTCTAAACTGACCGGTTTTTCCATCTCTTGCAGTCCCTTATACCCAAAAGACTGGGCCATGTTCTCGTTAATAAAAGTGTAACTGTAAGTTTCCATAAACCCAAGCGCTTTCATCTCTTCAAGACAACGCTTCTCTAACATTCGAGAACGGCTCTCTTCGGGAGGATTAAGCTGTGCGCAAGGAAATACCTGCTCTATGTTCTCATATCCGTATATTCTGCCTATCTCTTCTATAACATCCTCTTTTATAGCTATATCCCTGCGAAAGAGAGGTGCTTCTACGGTAAATTGAGAATCATCCCTCTTCACCTTAAACTCAAGAGATCGCAAAGCTCTCTCCATCTCCGCTAAAGGAATATCCACTCCCAGAATCCCTCTCACATCTTCCGCTGTAAAGTTTACACTAACCTTCTCTTCTTCTTTGTTTACTATGTCAATCCTTCCCTTAGCAACCTCTCCTTTGGCGATCTCCTCTATCAGTGAAGCAGTACGGTCTATGGCCTCCTCTGTAGTAACAGTACTCATTCCGTGCTCAAAGCGCATAGATGCATCAGTTCTCATTCCCAGTTTACGGGCTCCTTTTCTTATAACCTGACGATCAAAGTTGGCCGCCTCTAGAAAAACAGTCTTGGTGTTCTCATCTACCTCCGGAAGAACACCGCCCTTAATTCCTGCAATGCCCACCGAAGAAACTTCATCGGAGATGACCAAGATGTCATCATCAAGATCATATCTTTTCTCGTCTAAAGTAACTATCTTTTCTCTTTTTTTAGCATAACGGACAGTTATCTTTTTTCCTTCTATCTTCTCCCCGTCAAAAGCATGAAGCGGTTGTCCTGTTTCAAGCATCACGTAGTTAGTGATGTCTACAATATTATTTATAGGCTTTAGTCCGCAAGTTATCAGTCTTTCTTGGATATAAGCAGGAGATGGCCCTACTTTTATGTTATCAACAACACGAAGAGTGTAGCGATTACAAGCGTCTTTCACTTCCACCTCCACATAATCGGAAACATCCCCCTTCTCTTTCATTTTCGCTTCCGGAAAAACACATTTTAGTCCTGTTATCGCCGCTATCTCTCTGGCCACCCCTTTATGAGAAAAGCAATCCCCGGACCTACTGGGAAGTATATCTATATCAATGGCCGTATCCTTTCCCATCTTCTCCACTCCTTCCACTTCAAAAAAGTGCATCACCAAAAGATCAGCCAACTTCTCCGGTTGGGGAAGCTTTTCTTTAAAAAACGATTGCAGAAAATTATAGGAAAAAATCATATTAAAACTGTTTTAAAAATCTTGCATCTCCGGAATAGAAGAGACGTATATCATCTATCTTATACTTCAACATCACCAAGCGATCTAATCCCACACCAAAAGCAAAACCGCGATACTTTTTACTATCCACCCCGCCGTACTTTAATACATTAGGGTGCACCATTCCCGCACCCATGACCTCAAGCCACCCGGTTTTTTTACATACAGAACATCCTTTCCCCTCACAAGCAGAACAGCTGATGTCCACCTCGAACGAAGGCTCCGTGAAAGGAAAAAAGGAAGGACGCAAACGGATACCTATCTCCTTTTCAAAAAACTTATTAAAAAATATATTCACTACTGCCTTAAAGTTGGCCACGGAGATGTCTTCCCCAACCATCATTCCTTCTAGCTGATAGAAGTTTATCTCGTGAGAACTGTCTGTTGCCTCATTGCGAAAAACACGTCCGGGAACAATAATACGAAAAGGAGGCTTGTTTTGCAGCATATAACGTATCTGTACCGGAGAAGTCTGCGTACGCATTAAAAGTTTCTCTTCAGAAGAAAGAGAATCTCTGTTTTTCTGCTTTAAGAAAAGCGTTTCCTGCATCTCACGTGAAGGGTGATCTTCCTCAAAGTTAAGTGCATCAAAGTTGTGCCACTCATCTTCCACTTCAGGACCCTCTTCCACGGAAAAACCCATACCATGAAATATCTTTTCACAACGTTGCAGGGCTTGCGTTAACGGATGCAAACTTCCCACAGAAACCCTTTTCCCGGGAAGAGTAACATCAATGCTTTCCTCTTTTTCAACAGAAGACTCCTCCATGTGCTCCATGATGAAGTTCTTTAGTTCGTTAGCCTTTTTACCTAAAACACCTTTCTTTTCACTGGAAAGGTCTTTTAGGGACTGAAAAACGGTGGAGAGCTCTTTGTCCAGGTATCTTTTACACACCTTTTTCTTCTCTCCAACTGTTTTTGCTTCCTTTATTTCTTCTAAAAACCTCTCTTTAAGGAGGTCTGTATTATCCTCTTTCATTGCTTCATTTTAACCCAAAAAGAAGATAAAAGCAAATACAAATATTGCCTATTTTAAGGCAAAAGATTACAATCTAACCCATGGATATAGATAAACTAAAAGAAGTATTGCAAAATCACCCTAAGTTCAGAGAAAAACAGGTAAAAAAACACCTTTACAAGGAAGTTATCACAGACTGGGAGACGTCTACCGTACTTCCTAAAGAACTAAAAGAAGAGCTAAAAGAGAAGTTTCCGCTCCACATAGAAGCACAAACAGTCTCCTCTAAAGATACGATAAAGGCAGCCATAAAGCTGCAAGACGGTCTCAGTTTAGAAACAGTTCTAATGAGACACAAAGACAAAAGAAACACTGTTTGTGTTTCTTCTCAAGTGGGGTGCCCTTTAAACTGTAAGTTCTGTGCCACGGGACAGATGGGCTTCCAAAGAAACCTGACCGCAGGAGAGATAGTAGAGCAAGTTCTCTTTTTTGCCCGAGAAGAGAAGATAAGCAACATCGTCTTTATGGGCATGGGAGAACCGTTCCTTAACTACGATAACGTGATGGAGGCAATAAGAACACTAAACGACAGCGATGGATTTAATTTAGGAGCAAGAAACTTCTCTATCTCCACCGCAGGGATCATAGAGGGAATAGAAAAACTAAGCAAAGAAAACCTGCAGATAAACTTGGCCATATCCCTACACGCGCCAAACAACACCATTCGATCCAAGTTAATGCCCATAAACGATAAATATCCATTAGAGGTGCTCCTGGGAGCAGTAGAAAGATATATGCAAGAAACAAGGCGACAGGTTATGTTTGAGTATATTATGATAAAGGATGTAAACGACTCGGAAGAGAGCGCTAAAGAACTAGCTAAAATAATGAAAAACCACCTCTACTTTGTTAACCTTATCCCTTACAATCCCACCGGACCATTCAAGGCGTCACCAAACATCAAAAGATTCAAGCAAATCCTGGAAGATAAGGGAGTAAAAGTTAGTCAAAGATACAGTTTCGGGCAGGATATAAAAAGCGCCTGCGGGCA
>CAZPZV010000016.1:0-3881 GCA_964591185.1 uncultured Candidatus Saccharibacteria bacterium
GATAAATAAACCTCAGGAGATAAAAAATTTGTTTTGACAAAAAAGTAAGCATATTAATCAAGAAGGTAAAAAACTTCTTGAAGTGCTTTGCTTTTATGCCAGTTTTTTTGTTAAATTCTTTCCCCACCATGTTTCCTATAAGGGAAAAAACAACAATAAAAAAAATAGCAAGCATTATTAGTTCCATTTCACTCTCCTTTTCCTGTTATATGTTAAGTGAACTTAATCTATACTATAACACAAGTTGTATAAAAATGCAATTATGTAAATTTAAAAATATCTGCTAGTATTACAAACTATGATTAAAAAAACATTAAAACTGACACTGCTTCTTGTTCTTGTGCTGGCCGTTTCTTTTCTTTTTGACTGGGAAAGAGAAACTGTTCCGCCTCCCAAAGAAGAGGTGGTAAAAGAGGAAGAGGAAACACCACTTAAAGAAGAGGATTTAAAAGAAGAAGATGAAGCTCCCCTTAAAGAAGAGGAAGAAAAAATAATTGAAAAAGAACTTCCTCAGGTTTCTATAATAATCGACGACTTGGGTAACAGCTTCTCTGTAGACAGAACAATAGAAGAGATAGATGCGAATCTAACTCTTGCTGTACTTCCTTTCCGTGGAGACACAAAAAAGGTAGTGGAGTTTTTTAAAAACAAACAAGAGATCATTCTTCATCTCCCTCTTGAGCCCATATCGGAAGATCAAAAAGAAGAAAAAATGATTACCACCTCCATGGACAGAGAAGAGATAAGGGATTTTCTTCATAAAGCACTAGAGGAGGTGGATGCGGAAGGAGTAAACAACCATAAAGGATCACTCTTTACTGCGGATGAGGACTCTATGAGAATGCTTTTGGAAGAGATGGAAAGCCTCTTTTTCGTGGACAGCTTTACTATAGGAACATCAAAGGTTGTTCCCTTAGCCAAAGAAATGGGAATTAAAAACACCAAGAGAGATATCTTTTTAGATAATTCCAGGAATGTAGAAGATATAAGAAACGAACTTTATAAACTAATCAATCTAGCGGAAGAAAAAGGAAGCGCCATAGCCATAGGTCACTCTTTTCCGGAAACTATATCTGTTTTAAGAGAAGAGATACCAAAAATAAAAGATAGAGTTGAGTTTGTGCACGTTTCAAATCTTTTAGAATAGGTGTTTCTGTGTCATAATATAAACAAGCTCATTTCACAAAAACCGTTCAAGGAGGTGCAATGTGAAGAAGATTATCTTTTTCCCCGGATGGCCCGAGACAAGATCTCTACTTGAACCTTTTCTAGAAGAGATGAGAAAAGAGTTTATCGTAGAAATCTACAACAATCACAAAAGAGAAGAAGGTTTAATTTTCATCAGTTACTCCGCCGGAGTAATTCCACTTCGTCTTTTCGCCAAGAAAAATGATAAAATGATACTGATCTCTCCTGCAGGATTAACCAACAGAGGATTTTTCTCCCACTGCTCTGCTTTTTTTAGGGAACTGCTTTACACACAAGCAGATCTCGCTATTAAAGTTTGGTGGGAGAGCGTAAAAAGAATAACAAAGAAACCCTTACGCTCATGGAGGGAGATAAGGGAGATAAGGAGATACAAACTAGAAATAAACGAAAATGATATTATTGTTCTCGGTGAAAACGATCTTTTCATGAAAACAGAGAGAAAAGCAATCCGTATACCGGGAAATCACTTCAACATCCTTGAAAGCCCCAAAAAAGTTGCTTTAATTATAAAGGCAACACTCTAAAGGCAGAGAGCAATCTCTGTCTTTATCATTTAAAGAAGTAAACTGAGAAGAAGAAGAGTAATGTGCCCGTCAAAACCGGCAAAAAGAGGAACAAGAAGATTGTCATCTATCTTACTTATCAGCGTCTCCGTAACCGTTGCGGTAAGAGACATGACAACAACAACTATCCAAAGTTTAATATCCAGAAAAGATCCTCCAGTTAAAAAGAAGAAAACAAACACACCCATTACAATATCCACAAAAAACTGAGCCAGCACCCCTTCCCAAGCTTTCTCTTTTAAAAAGGAAATATAGTGCTTGCCAAACCTCTTCCCTACCAGGGCGGCAGCCATGTCTCCGAAAATAGTCATCAGTATCGCCGCTACGGCAATACGCGGATCAAAAACTGCAAGAACAATAATCGCTCCGATAAGAAAGTATATCTCCCCTCCTAAAGACCTCTTTTCTTTGTCTCTTCTCACATACTTCCACAATCTTCCCAAAAGAGGGATATTCTCACTGACTTCCAGGCGAATGTATTCCAGAAAAAGAAAGAATATGAGAACAAATACAAGTATAGTTAAAGCCGTATCAGGATTGAAAAATTCAGCAACCCAAAAGTAGAAAAGTAGTATGAAAAGCGAAAGAAAGTGAATCACCTTCCTTGCAACTTCTCTTTTAAAACTCCATTGCATGGATTAGAACAGTACTTCTATTTGTGCGCCTTCCTTCATCTCTTCAACCTTTGAAAGAAGTATAGAAGTAACCTGATTCTCAAGTAGTGCTCTGTTTATCTCTTCTGCTACTTCATCTAATGGAGGCATGTCTTGCTGTGCGGAGTAAAGTGCATAGGCTTGCTCTATATCCTCTTCAGTAATATCTATCTCTTCTGCATAGTACTGAAATAATCCGTTTACTTTTGTTTCCATTATAAAATACTCTTCTGCCTCGTCACGCGTCATCTGCATCTCTTCCAGTAACTCTTCTTCAGTTAAGTCATACACATCCATCATCTCCTTTATCTTCGCTTCCACCTCTTCTTCTGTGGGGTCCATCCCCATATCAGAAGCGTGCTCTAAAAGAAGAGTTTGTTGCACGGCGACACCAATCGCCTCTTCTCTTATCTCCTCTTCTGTGCTTGCTCCGTAAGCATCGGGATTATCCCGAACCATGGAAGCCACTTCATCAAACTCGCTTTGGGTAAAGCTGGTACCGTTAACTCTTAAAACTACCTCTTCTCCTTCCTCTACCTCCAAGGTGTCCAGGTAAAGAATTGATCCGGCAACAAGTAGTCCGACAATGATAATCCACACCCAAGGTTTTTTAAATATATTATCCATAATTAAAATGATTTTATCTTAAAAAATATTAATCCGTCAAATTCGGAGATAGAAAGATACTCCAAGAAATTCTCTTTTACCACCTCTCCCTTATTTAAAGAAGCATGTATCAAGTCTTTTCCTTCAACAACAAACCCCTCGTGTCTTACATCAAGCCCTATCTGCTCATCTCCATGACGCAAAAAAGCCACTCCTACAACAGGGGGCAGCTCAAAGTCAGCAGAAACAGGAATGTAGCTTATCTCCACCGTTTCTTCAAAATCAATATCTATCAAGCGTGTGCCATCAGCTCTCTTTTTGTTTAAAACAACCGTCTTTTTTTCCGCCTCCCCCACTTCTCTGGTTATATCTTCAAAGTAAGGGGAAACAAGATTGCGGTAAGTGCTAAAGTGCAGTCGATCCTCATAAGTTATACTATCTACAGGATAGTAGTTTAGAGAACCCATGAGTTCTCTTGCCTCTTCTTTGCTTGAAGCGTTAAGAAGAGCAGTGCTAGTGAGCATGAAAACAGTACAATCAGTAACATCAAGGCGAAAAATGGGATTAGGATCAATCCCGCCTTCTTCCCCTAAGCACCCTCTTTCATAAGGGGTTCCAATACGTAGATTGATTATCTTCTTCAGTCTCTCTTCGCTCTCCATGTCTTCCATGCTTTGCAGAAAAACATCCACTTCTTCACTGCTCATCTCTTGTATGTTTTTGTCTATACTAACCACTTCTACTTCCTCAGGAAGCTCTTTTTCACTAAAAGCGATTACTAAAAAAAGAAGTAAAGAAAGGGTTAAAACAAATATAATCTTTTTTTTCATTTCACTTAAAAACGCCCCTG
>CAZPZV010000016.1:3891-12515 GCA_964591185.1 uncultured Candidatus Saccharibacteria bacterium
CGGACGTTTTTAGATAGTTAACATTTACCAAGTTACCAGGAACTCGTGCTGATCATCTCCCTTATGAGCACACTTCACCTCTTGTCCTTTAGTCTCCTTTCCCACTCCCATCTTAATAATGGAAGAAAAATAACCGGTGAGATAATCACAAAATATAGGGTGAAGGTCTATTTCGTAAAGATGACCGCGCATATAATTCTCTTCACTGTTCACCTCTCCCACATCAAGTCTTCCCACAGAGTAGTGCTTATCCCACATCTCTCCCGCCTTCTCCATTATCTTTTCCGGGGAAAGAAAGTAGCGCATGAAAAACTTTATCATCAAAGATATCTTCGGTGCATTAAATCCCATGTTCTTTATTCCTTCACTATCCAGATTAAACGCCCTACTGATAGCAATAAGGGAGAGAACACGTAATCCTATAGGATAAAAACTCATATTATCCGTTTCCGTTTCATAGTCAAAGCTACAGTTCATTACTTCAAGTTCGGCTTCCACTTTTTTTAATCCCTCCACTCCAAAGTTATCAACAATATAGTGATAGTCCGTCTTAAAGACCACACCGCGAACTTCTCCTTCTGCGCTCAGTATTTTGTTTATATCTTCCTCTGTTATTTGATAGTGCATATTTTTTAATCCTCTTTATTTTGTAATAGCTCTTTTACTTTGTTTGTCATCTCTCCTATCTCAATATTAGCCTTCACAAAGTAATAAGAAGGCGAATACTTGTTTACCGCATCCAGGATATAATCCCTGGAGTCAAGATTGGTGAGCATGATAATGGGAGCATTGCTTCCCCACTCACCGCTTTCTCTTATCTCTTTTAACACGTCTGTTCCTTCTTTTTTGGGAAGAAGTATGTCCAGTATAACAAGATCGGGAGTTTCTTTTAAGGCCATCTCTAATCCCTCTTCACCATCGAATGCAGAGAGCACTTCAAAACCCTCTTGCTCAAAGTTATCTTTGTACATTTCTGCAAGCATTTTTTCGTCTTCAACGATGAGTATTTTTTTCATATATTTTAAGATTTCCACAATCCGTGAATATTGCAGTAAGCTCTGGCAGTTACTGCTCTGCCCTTTGTTGATACTTCCGGCTTGTCTCCGGGGGCAAAAAACTTCTTACAAGAAGTTTCTTCCCCATCAAACTCTATCCACTCTATGTAGTGATCCTCTGTAGAGGGATGATCGAGATAAACACGGTTCTCCTCAATAACAGGCAAGTGCTTTTCTTTCCCCTCTTCTTCTTTTTTGTGAACGAGCAGCTCCATCGGCTGTCCGCAACAAACCAGCTCCCCTGCTCCGGTATGTAAAACCTCCACTATATTGCCACAGATATTGCACTTATAAACTTCTTTTAGTTTGGTCATTTTGTTTTCCACTTATTAATCTCCCCTTTTTGAAGATAATTATGAAGCATTTCCAGTTCTTCGTAAATACCCTCTATAAGATGATAACCTTTTGCTTCTTCTAAATCAACCCATGCATACTCTGTCAGTTCGGAACAAAGAACTATCTCCCCTTCTTCCGGTTCGGCAAAAAAGCTGACAATCAGTGTCGGTATATCATCGGAACGGATATAAATAAGGCTTGTCAGATAACCGATATTCTTTACATTCAGTCCCACTTCTTCCAGCACTTCTCTTCTAAGCAGATCTTCGAGAACGTTGTACCAGTGATCGGACGTGTCCTTTTCTCTCTTTGCGTAGTCATCCAAATTCAGTTTTCCTCCCGGTACGGTCCACATACCAGGAAAAGCTTTCTCTGAAGAAGATCTTTTGGTAATAAGGAACTTGCCGTCTTTTACCAAGATGCCCGTAACCACAACATAGTGCGCTTTCTGTGAATCATACATAAGTTTATTGTATCATAATTTTTATAACATAAATAATCATCAAGTGAGCGGGATAGAAGACATAGAAAAAGTATTTGGGGAGCTCCATCTTTATCTTCGGACCAAAAATAAACAAGAGCGCAAGTACGGCAAAAAGCTGGATTTCATAACCATGGTAAAAAGAGTTAAAAAATGTAAGCAGTGAAAAAAGAAGTATCTTTTGTATATCGCTGTTAATAAAGTAAAAAATGAGGATAATAAGCAGTCCGTACAAGCTATATTCTACAAAAAAGGAAAGAGGAACAACCAGTAAATATATAAAAAGCACTCTTTTGTTTTCAATGGCCCAAATAGCAAGAAAACCAAGCAACAAAGAAAAAATGATGTTCAGCACAACTCCTCCGGTGAGAAGATAAAAAGGAATTTGTGATATGATGGCAAAAAAAAGCAACCTTTTCAGGTAGCCTTTTTTATCTGAGGTTGCTTTGTAGCTTAAAGTTAATTGATAGGCGAAAATAGGAAAAGCAATTCTTCCTATAATCCTGAGTATCTCCATCGGAACAAGGTAAGCTCCGATGTGATCGATGAGCATCGCCACTACAGCAACAAATTTTATGAAGTTACTCTCTTTTTTGTCTATCACTGAAGAGAAATTTTAACAAAACGGCGCTTTCCTATTTTTAGCACTGTTGTTTTTTCCGGCATAAAGTCTATATCGGTTATCTTCTCTTCTCCTTCTCTGACAGCGCCTTGTTCTACAAGCTTACGCCACTCGCTCTTGGAAGCAATAAGACCCTCTTCTATCAGTTTTTCCGGCAAAGAATCCTCCTTTTTTAGTTTAATTTCCTTTATATCATCAGGAACTCCTTTTTTACGAAAAACACTATCAAACTCTTCTTGTGCATTTTTGGCACTCTCTTCTCCGTGAAATATCTTTACTATCTCCAAGGCTGCACGTGACTTTGCTTCCATGGGCTCAAGCTTCATAATCTCTTCTATTTCTTTTAATGGAAGCCTGGTGTTACTTAGAAGAAACAAACGTGTCATCTCATCTGTCTGTCCCATAACAGCTCCATACATCTCGTTTGGATCAGAAGCACAAAAAATACCCGTTCCTTTACTTTTAGACATAAGCTCTCCCGTTTTGGGATCCTCCATTAACTTGGTAGCCACAACAAACTTTTCTTTGTTTTTGTAACGCTTAAGAAGCGTTCTCCCTACAAGGGCATTAAATATCTGATCTGTTCCACACAACTCTATATCAACATCCATAGCCACACTGTCGTATCCCTGCATTAAAGGATACTGAAACTCGTGCAGATATATGGGAGAGCCCTCTTCCATTCTTTTTTCAAACATATCCCTTTCCAGCATCTGTTGTACAGTAAGATTGGAAGCAAGCTCCAGCTCATCTTTCCAGGTCATCTTGGAAAGCCACTCACTGTTAAACAACACGCGTGGAGGGTTTTCCTTGTCTTCAAAGTCCATGAGCGGCCTTATCTGGTCAGTCCATCCTTTAACGTTTTTTTTCACCTCCTCCTCGGTCAACTGCTTTCTGGCAGTGGTTTTGTCTGTGGGATCCCCTATCTGCGCTGTAAAATCACCGAAAAGAACAATCACCTCGTGGCCCAGCTTACGAAAGTCCTCTAGTACCATATAGTTTTGTGCGTGCCCTAAGTGAAGAGAGGTTGATGTAGGATCTGCTCCGATATATATCCTTAAGCGCTCTCCGGAAGAAAAGCGTTTCAAGAGCTCTTCTTTTTCCGGAAGAACTTGTGATATGACTCCTCTCTCGAAAACTTCTTCTATTTTTTTTCTGTCCGTTATTACTTTCATATAAAGTGAATATTATCTATTTTTAAAGTATCCTTAATTACTTCTACATATTTTTCAACTTCTTTTCCTTTTTTCAACTCCATCTTCTCTATTCTCTGTCCCATGGGAATACTGTTCTCTGTTTTATACTTTCTCAGAGAAGAAACTACTTCCGCCACTCTGTCCATCTCTTTTTCTTCATCAAAAGATGGAATGTTTTCCGGTAAAAGGGTTAAGTGAATACTTTTTTCTTTCTCGAACTGCCTGAAGTACTCTTGGTATATCTCTTCGGTAATAAAGGGAACAAAAGGAGCATAAAGCTTGATGATGTTCAATAATGTATGATAGATGGTGTACCTTGCAGCCTTGGGAGATCTTTTTCCTTCATAAAGTCTCGCCTTTACCATCTCGATATAGTGACCGCAAAAATAATCCCAGAAAAGCAGATCCACGGCTTTTCTCGCCTTCTCATACTCGTAGTTATCAAAATACTTTCTGTAATCTTTTAAAGTTTTAGAAAGCTTGGAAAGCATCCACTTGTCTTCTCCTTCAAGGGAATCCTCTTCGTCCGGTGTATAGTCCTCCAGATGCATGATAGAAAAAGAAGAAGCACTCCATATCTTGTTTAGCGTTCTTTTTGCAGTATTTATCTCTTTTTCACTCCACCTTATGTCCTCACCAAAACCAACACTGGAAACCCAGTAACGCAGTGCATCTGCCCCGTAATTAGAGATTACGATGCGCGGGTCAACCACATTGCCTTTGGATTTAGACATCTTTTCTCCCTTTTCGTCTAAGATAAATCCAGAGATTACTGCCTTCTTCCAAGGAAGTTTATCAAAGTGTAACTTAGACCTGACCACGGTATTGAAAAGCCAGAAGCTGATAATGTCGTGCGCTTGTGGGCGAAGTGACATGGGGAAGACCTTCTCTTCGGTTAAGCTTTGCACAATCTGTGGTGTAAGACTACTCGTCGCCCAAGTATCCAAAACATTTCTATCCGCAACAACTTCCCCGCAACACTTTTCTTGAGGAGTATCGGAAAGAGGATCAACGGGAAGCTGTGATTTATCAGCTAAAATCTCTTTACCGCACTTCGTGCAGTACCAAACAGGAAAAGGTATGCCAAAGTATCTTTGACGAGAAATACACCAATCCCACCTCAATCCCTTAACCCAGTTATCATATCTCGCTTTAAAGTGTTGCGGTGTCCAGCTCAGCTCATCACCTAAACGAAGAAACTCTTCTTTCAAGTCAAGGTATTTGATAAACCACTGATCTGTGGGGATTATCTCCACCGCAGTACCACAACGCTCATGAACATTGACTGTGTGTGTTATATCCTCTCTTTTACTTATACTATCTCCTAAATCTTGTATCACCTTTTCTCTTGCTTTCTCTACGGAAAGCCCTTTGAGATCACCCTCGGTAAACTTACCATCTTTGCCCATAAAGCATCTCAAAGGAAGATTATGAGCATAGTACCACTCTATATCTGTAACATCACCGAAAGTACAACACATCACCGCACCACTCCCCTTTTCCGGATCAACCTCACTGTCCTCCATGATGCCTACTTCTTGACCGAAAAAGGGCACTTTGGCCTTTTTTCCTATAAACTTCTTGTATCTCTTGTCCTCAGGGTGTACAAAAATAGAAACACAACTAATTAAAAGCTCTGGTCGCGTAGTGGCAATAATCATCTCCCCTACTTCCGTCTCAAAAGTGATGTCATAAAAAACACTATCTCTTTTTTTGTCTTCCAGTTCAGCTTGAGATATAGCCGTTTGGCAAAGCGGACACCAAACTGTAGGTCCTTCTTTTCTGTAAGCCCTTCCTTGTTTATAGAGATCTAAAAAGTATAGCTGACTTATCCTTTGCACCCTGGAGTCAATGGTGGAGTAACCTAAAGAGTAATCACAAGACGTTCCTATATCTTTCCAGTCCTGCACAAAGTCAGGGATAAGCTTCTTAATGGTTTTCTCACAAAGATCAGCAAACTCCGTTCTCTCCATATCAAATATCTTTACTTCGTTCTCTTTTTCCACTAACTTTTCCGTGGGAATTCCGTTATCATCGGTACCAAAAGGATAAAAAACATTATCGCCTCTCATCCTCCTGTATCTGGCAGTTATGTCCATCTGGGTGTAGGAAGAAGCGTGACCGATATGCATTCTTCCACTGAGTGTAGGAGGAGGAGTGTCTATAGAGTATATCTCTTTTTCTTTTTGCGGACTGAACTTATAGATTTCTTCGTCTTCCCAGTACTTTTTCCATTTTTTCTCTTGTTCAATAAAGTCTCTTTCTTTTTTCATAAGCTTGTTGTTTTACCCCTCAATCATACCACAAAAACCTTATCGACAAAAATCCACATTCCTAAGTCTGTTAAAACAAAGAAAAAGTATAAAGAGAAAGATTACGAGCAAAAGAGGGATAAACACATTTGCAAGATTAAGAAGAATAAAAGAGTTGTAAAGGGCGTGCAGTATTATCGCTACAAGCACCCCCAAAAAGGCAAGAAACTTTTTCTTTTGCAGTACGGAAACGGCTAAAAAGTAACCCATTATCCCGGAAGCGATAGCGTGCAGAAGTGTCGCTCCCACAAAACGGATAAAACTGTCCGTAACCAGTTCCTGCAGGGAAAACTCAGCTATGGGAAGCAAAAAGATAATGTTCTCCACTGTGGCAAATCCAAGAGCAGCAGTCACGGCGTATATCATAAAATCCACCGGCTCATCGCACTCCGGATGCTTTAGGGCTGAGAATCTGACTACCAGATATTTAGTAATCTCTTCAAGAAAAGGTGCAATAGCAGCAATAATAATCACTTTCACCAAAAGCAAAGAGAAAAAAACTCCCAGTAGTGACTCCGTAAAATTAAAGATCAAGATAACAGGTATAGCGGAAAGAGAGCCGAAAAGGAAAACCCTCAGGATCATTCCTGGGGGTTCCGGATGCGCATCTTCACGGAGAAAAATGAGAAGCCAAACAACTCCGGGAAGAATAGCAAGTAAAGGAAAAAGTATAATCTCCAGGTTTGAACTAAAAATATCCATAAGTTACTGTATCTTACTACAAACACAGAAACAGACAAGGAAGGTTTTTAGACAAACTACTTCTTATTCTTTTCCTTTTCTCTTTTTTTACCAAGAAGCCAGAGTAAGAAGAGTACCAGCAATATGAGCAAAAGCAGTATAAGTAACAGCTCACAAGAAGGTATCTCAAAGGCTCCCAAGGCGGCAAAAAGTCTCTCATTCCAACTTCTTGCGTGGATGTCTTCTATGTCCGATTTAGCGTAACACGCACCTTCGTGCCAATAGAATCCTAGCGTTTCACACTTCTCTTTTTCTGTGATAGTTCTTGGGTCAGGCGTTGGTACGGGTTCCGGTGTAGGTTCAGGTGTAGGTTCAGGTGTAGGTTCAGGTGTTGGTACAGGTTCTTCTTCTACAGAAGTAGTAAAAGAATACTCTCTACTAATTGTCGGATGCATGTTGCGGTAAGCAGCAAGACCGTAATAGTATGTAGTTCCCGGCTCAAGATCACTCAACGTAATCAAGTGAGAAGTTACACTTCCCTCAACATCCTTATGATTCTCATAACCATAGGAGGGAGATCCCGCATCACTGTCAAAAGTATCCCTGGAAGTGCTGTATATAATCCTGCTCATGGAAGGATAATCGGTTTTCCAAGAGATGGTTACTTCAGTTTCACTAACCTCTTCCTCTACTATGTCATATATCCTGTTGTTAAGGGATGTTCTTCCCGTACTAGCTCCACTTACAGTTGTTGTTTCCGTGGGCACCTCTTCCTCTTTTTCATCATCATCGTCGTCATCCTCTTTAGAGAAAAGCCCAAAAAGAAGATCAAAATCTACCCTGGATTCCTGATGTTCATTTACATCTTCCTCTTGAGCAAAGGTAATTTTAAAATCAAAATCCTTTGATTCTCCTTTGCTTAAGCTTCCCATAGAACACCACTCTTCTGAAATATCAGCGATGCTACCGCACTCAGTGCCATCAATAGAGAGGATTAAAAGCGAAGACAAGTCTTCATTTTCTACATTCTTTGTCTTAACCCTTAAGTTGCCATCTTCATCACTGTCATTTTCTAATGTAGCAGTTCTGGAAACACTCATTCCCGGAGCAAAGTCCTCTATCTCAAATAATGCTTCGTCTTGCGGAGTAACAACCAAACCACCATCTGTTGCTCCAACAGAAAGAGGGATTGCCACAAAAAGAGCAAAAGCGGTAAGCATTAAAGTTGTTTTTATGTTTTTCATTTTACTGTTTTTGGTTTATATCTAGACTTTCCACTTAATTACTCTTTTGCAGAAGACTGTTCTTCTTCCGGGTCTTCATCCTGGGAAAAGTCTTCTTCACTACCTGAAATTGACGATTCAGTTTCTGATCCCTCATCTTCTGTTGTGGCATCACCACCACTCTTTGATTCCGTGTCTTTATTATCGGAAAGATTGTCGACACCATCTCCTTCCGTATCAGTATCATTACTTTCTTCAGAATCACCATTTATACTTTCGCTGTCCATGGTTTCATCTGAAGTGTTGCTATCTATATCATTCTTGTCGTCTGACTCTTCCTTCTGACTATCCTCTCTGGAAGAGTCATCATCAAATTCGTCAATAATTTGATCATCTTCACTTACAAGATCAGAATCATCTGCTTTGTTTTCTTCTTCAAAAGAATCATCTTTCTTGTCTAATTCAGCATTCACCTCTTCATCTTCATTCGCAGACTTGTCTTCTGCTTTTTCATCATCACCCTGTTCATCCTCTTCTTTTTCTGTAGAATCAGTATTTATCTCTTCATCGGATTCATTTTCTTTCTCACCCTCATCTCCAGAAGAATCCTCTGTTTTGTTTTCTTCCTCCTCTACAACTTCATCATCATTCTTCTTGTCGTTTTCTTCATCTTCATTCGCAGACTTGTCTTCTGCTTTTTCATCATCACCCTGTTCAT
>CAZPZV010000017.1:0-10142 GCA_964591185.1 uncultured Candidatus Saccharibacteria bacterium
GTTCTTTTTAAACCTTAATTAAGGAGGGTCGTATGGACTTCATTATCGATCATGATCGAGTAAAGGAAGAGTTGAGAAAGTTTAGTTCTCTTCCAGAACCCCAAAAGGAGGTGGGTATAAGCGATGAACCTGTTGGAGTTCTCAAGGAACAGAGATTGAAAAACTTATATTTACTTGCCATATCGTGGAGATTGATTGCAATCGAGGAGCTTTCACTGTTATCTGCCGGTGTATTGAGGGACGAGGATCGTGCGTTTAGAATTGCTGAGCTTAGCGAAAGATCAGAAATTCTTATGAATGTTTTTCGTGCCTCCCTAAGAACACGCTTCTGCGTAAAAGATAAAGATGTGAATGTACGCAAAGGGTGGATAGTGGTGGTTCCCAAATAATTAAGGAGTTACAAATGCCCCGGACAAACGTCTGGGGCTTTTTCATGGACTTGACAAAAAGAGATAAAACGTTATAATTGTACTCAAAAAGGTCTGATATAAACCAATTTTAAAGCTTATGTCATTAATTCCTTTTAGAGGCGCAGATAAATTTTTTGGAGATGAGGATTTCTTTTTCCCTGTCTTTTCCAAGGAAAGAAGTGAGCCGGATGTAGATATTTATGAGATGGATGGTGAAGTTGTTGCCGAGGTGAATCTTCCCGGCGTTGATGCAGAGAAGTTGGATGTATCCGTCCGAGACAATATTTTGCACGTTTCCGGGGGGAAAGAAGAAGAGACGGAAGATGAGGGAAAGGGATACTGGAAAAAAGAGATTAGAAAAGGATCATTTAGCAGATCGGTAAGAATACCGGTTCCCGTAGAAGGGGAGAAGAGTGATGCCAGTTATGAGAACGGAATACTGAAAGTGATTATGCCAAAAAAGAAAGAAACCAAAGAAGGAAAACTAAAGGTAAGAGTTAAGTAAAGATTTGCGGATCCCTTTCGGGGGGTTCGACATCTTTACATAACCCTATGAAGAAAAGAGTAATTATAAATGTATATGGAAGAGTTCAAGGAGTTTTTTTCCGTGATAGCACGAGAAGAAAAGCTAAAAAGTTAGGAGTTTTCGGTTGTGTAAAGAATCTGAATGATGGAAGCGTAAAAGTTGTTGCTGAAGGAGAAGAAGATAAATTAATGGAATTAATTGAGTGGTGTAAAAAAGGACCTCTTTTTGCCAAGGTTTCTCGTATCGATTTAGCTTGGGAAGAGAGTAAAGATGAGTTTAATAATTTTCAAATAACTTATGTATAAAATAGATATTATAGCCGCTTTCCTTGCTTTTGTTGTGGCACTGTTCTTCGTCTCAATGTTTCTTCCACTCTAAAACAAGGAATCAAAAAACCCCGCTAATCGCGGGGTTTTTTATATTGGGGTTTATTCTTCCCCATCTTCCTCTTCTTCCTCAATGTCGATATCGAGCTCTTCATCGTCAATATCGTCATCGTCATCCCAATCATCGCCATCTTCTTCGACATCATCGACATCGTCATCGTCATCCATTAATCCGAGAAGTTCACTTCTGCGGATTTCTTCATGGTCTAAAATGAACATATTTTTTCTTTCTACTTTGTTATTAGTAAAGTAGAGCAGTTAATTCACTCCACACCCTCGTAAGGTGTACCGACCTTTTATACAGACACAATTATAATCAGAAACAGATTATTGTCAATGGGTTTTTATTGTATTATAATCATTGTAATGCAAAGAGTAGCAGAAAAAGAGAATATGTTTTTTTCTTGGATTAAGTGGCACTACACTGTCCAGATGAGGGAAGTTTATTTAAAGTGGAAAAACGTGCTTCTTTTTACTGTTAACTACTTTTCCGTTGGCTTGCTTTTGCGCACTTACTTCTCTCCGTGGAGAAAGTACAAGTGGTCTTATGGAAAAGGTTTTTCTTTTCAAAGATATTTTGAGGTAGCTATCTCTAATCTTTTTTCTAGAGTAGTTGGCGCTATTGTTCGCACCTTTGTTATTGTTGTTGGCATGTTTTCCGTGCTTTTTGTTTTGCTTCTTGGTATACCTGTTATTCTTTTCTGGGTGCTTGTGCCGTTATTAATATTTATCTTTCTTCTACTATGCTTAACTTTGATCTAAAGAGGGCGGCTATATATCGTGCCGTTTTACTGGAAAAGATACCTCCGTTTTGGGGATCAAGAAAATTAAAGGATGTCTTTCTTTTTCTCGCACTCCTTTCTTTTGCACTCTTTTTTGTAGAAGGAAGAATTGCTATTAATTACGAATATTTCTTTGAAGCTGGATTGTTGTTTTTTGCTCTTTTTATTCTTTTTTTGGAGGCGAGTATGTTTTTTTACAACCATCTTTCCCGTCCCCGGCTTTTGTTTAAAATAGAAGATGCTCCCGGTGATGCCAATATTGCCGATTATCTTGATCTTCCCGCAGCTCGTGTGATGGGAAAGATGGGTGGTGGCGCGGACTCTTATCTTCTTCTTTATCACTTACTTAAAGAAAAGGATTTGGACTTCATCTTTTCCCGCTCCCTTATAGATAAAAGAGACGCTCTCTATAATCTAAAGAATATGTTTCGTAAAGACGACAGAGTGAGAGACAGCTCTTTTTCTCTTTGTTTGCAAAAAACAATCAAAGACGCTTTGGAGATAGCTCAAAAAAGAAAAGCAAAGAGGATCGGAAAAGGAGATCTTTTTGCTTCCCTTTGCTTAAATAATGATTATTTAAGAGAACTGCTTTATCTTATAGATATAAAAGTGGACGATATCATTGACCTTGTCTCCTGGAAGGAGAGACTGGCAAAAGAAAAAGAACTTTTCTCTTATGATAATCTTTTAAAGAAGGGGAGCTTGGGCAGAGAGTGGTCTTCGGGATACACTAATCTGCTTGATGATTACTCTGTTGATTGGACTAACATAATAAAGGCGGCCGGTTTTCCCGTTACCATAGGGCACGAAGAAGAGATGGAGTCGGTGGAAAGAGTTCTTTCAAGAAGAGAAATGAACAACGTCATTATTGTCGGTGAACCAGGGACGGGAAGAAAGAGCATGATACGTGAACTGGCAAGAAGAAGCTTTCTTGGGAAAACACTTCCGGAGATAAAGCATATGCGTGTTTTGCAGTTGGAAGTGTCTTCTGTTCTTGCACAATCCGGAAGTATGGAGGAGACAGAGGCGTTGTTTGATCAGATATTTAGAGAGGCAGCGTGGGCGGATAATGTTATTCTTGTTATAGATGAGATCCATAACTTTGTGGGAGGAGAAAAAAGGCCAGGAGCGGTGAATATATCGGGAGTACTGGAGCCCTATCTGCACAATCCCAACTTTCACTTGCTAGGCGTAACCAGTTTTGTTGGTTTCAGGCGCCAGATAGAAGATAATCCCTCCATATCATCTCTTATGGAAAAAGTTGAGGTTCGTGATATTTCAGAAAAGGAAACACTTCTTCTTTTGGAGCGCATGACCCCTTCTTTAGAGAAAAATTACCGCAAGTTCATATCTTATACGGCGATGAAAAGAGTTATAGACCTTTCCGCACGCTATATGCCCAGTGATCCTTTCCCAGAGAAAGCAATGAATCTTTTAGAGGAGGTGGTTGTTCATGCAGATCAAAGAAAAGAGTACATTGTTACTCCTCAGCATGTAGCTGATGTTCTTTCTGAAAAAGCGGAGATTCCCGTCGGTGATGTAGGAAGAAAAGAAAAACAACTCCTTCTTCATCTAGAGGATCTGATGCACGAGAGAATAGTTAATCAGGACGTTGCGGTAAAAGAAGTTTCCTCGGCTCTAAGGAGGTCACGCGCGGGAGTTTCCACGCGCAAGGGATTGATAGGAAGCTTTCTCTTTCTTGGTCCCACGGGAGTAGGGAAGACAGAAACAGCAAAAGCCATAGCCGACATCTACTTTAAATCACAAAGAAGAATGATACGTATAGATATGTCTGAATTTCAGAGCATAAAAGATGTTTCCCGCCTTATCGGCTCTGCAACGGAAGAGGGTGTACTTACTCACCGTGTAAGAGAAGATCCTTTTTCTCTGGTTCTTCTTGACGAGATAGAAAAATCTCATCCGGACGTGTTGAATATATTTCTGCAAGTACTTGATGAAGGACACGTTACCGATGGGGTGGGAAGGAAGGTGGACTTTAGAAATAGTATGGTAATAGCTACGAGTAATGCCGGCTATCAAACAATCATTGATTCCGTGGAGAAAGAGGAAGACTGGGGAGGGGTAAAAAAGAAGATTCTTGACCGTTTGTTTCGTGAATCTATCTTTCGCCCAGAGTTCGTAAACCGTTTTGATGCTGTGGTGCTTTTTGAGCCACTAAGCAAAGAGAATCTTATTATTATATCCGGAATGCAGCTGGACAGAGTGGCGCGGGATCTGAAAGATAAAGAGATAGACTTCGTTGTTACCGATGAATTAAGAAAAGCGATAGTGGAGATGAGTTATGATCCGTTGTTCGGCGCCAGAGAGATGCAACGCATAATACAAGACAAAGTGGGTAATTTGGTTTCTTCGGCTATTCTCGAAGAAAAGATAGGGAAGGGTGATAGTTTTTCAATTAATGTAGATGACTTTTCTATTATAAAGCGCTAATCTATGAGCAAAAAAGGAGTTGTTATAGTGGTGATCATAGTTGCTGTTATGGGGTCACTTTTTTATTTAAACGAGAAGAGTTTTGAGACTCCCGTTGAAGCACTGCACAAAATGGCAAAACAAATGAGTGGAGTGGATTCTTTTACGGCGAAAGGAGAGTTGAACGGAAGTGAAGTGCAGTTGCGCTTTGATGATCCGCAAGCTTATTTTAAATTATCAGAGGAGTGGAAACAGTTTCCTTTTTACGAGACGATTGATATTTTAATTAAAGAAGAACTTTATACCGCCACAAGGTTCAAGGAAGATGCTCTTGTGAACTGTTACCGTGCTTTCTTTGATGAAAGTGTGGAGATTAATGAGGCTGACTTTTGTATCAGAAAGCGTGACGGTTATCTTGACAGCGTCTCTTTAAAGAAAGATGATTTTGTTATGGATATTTCCTTTAACAAGTATTTCCAATAGTTATTTTTTTGTGTTAGTATTACCCAATAAATTTAATAAGTTATGAACAATAAACATATAGCAGTATTATTCATAGGTGTGGTGTTGATCTTTACACTCTTTTTTAGCGGAACTCTTTTTGCGCTCAACTTCTTTTTCTCTGAAGAAGAGGAAGAGGTGGTTTTAAATGGAGAAGAGGAAGAGGATGAAGAAGAAGCAGAAGAGAAAGAAGAAGAGGAGGAAGAAGAAGCAGAAGAGAAAGAAGAAGAGGAGGAAGAAGAGAATGATATCAGCGAGAAAGACGTGTTAGAAGAGGTAGTTACAGTTATGAGCAACACTTCTTCTTTTGCGGTAAATGCAGATATTAAAACAGAAGGAGTTGTGGAAGGAGATGACTTTAATATCAATCTTTTTGCAAACGTTTTTTATGCAGAAGAGAACGTAAAGGGTGATGTAGAGATAGATGCTCTTATAAACGAAGATTATCTTGAAACAGAGGCGGAAATAATTATTTTAGATGATAATATTTATATGAAAGTTCTTTCCATTCCTCAAATAATTGAGAGAGAGGCAGGATTTTCTTTATCTGGCATAGAAGATGCTTGGATCATGCTTACCAGGAAAGAGATTGAAGATGAGCTTCACGTTGAAGATGATTTGCAAAAAGTTGACATAGAAAAGATTTTGGAGGCTCTTCAGAAAGACGATGTTTATGCCGTAACCGAAACTAATGAAGGTTATTACAGAGTGACTTTTAATGAAAGTCTTTTGTCAGAAATAATATGGGAGATTAGTGGTGAATTTACAGTAGAAGAAGTAGAAGATTTTTTCTCTTCTATGGAAGAGGATTTTGTTATTGATGTTTGGATAGACGAAGACAGTTATGAGTTGCAGCGCCTTTCAGTGGAAAACCGCTTATCTCCTTCAGTGGACTATATCGAGCGGCACCCGGAAGCGGATGGAGAGTATATCTCCTTTTCCTTGGACCTTTCCTTTTCTCAGTTTAACGAAGAGTTTGAATTTAATGCCCCTGAAGAGCATATAGGGCTAGAAGAGTTGTTTATAATGATTTTTATGCAAGCTCAAGAAGGTGAGGTGACTTACTAAACCAAAGAACACTCTCAACAGAAACCCCTCTTAGAAGGGGTTTTTTGTTTGTGTGGGTTTTCAAGTGTTGACAGTGGTATGGAAGTGGGATAAAATGGGTCTAAAGTGTAAGGTTGTGGAAAAGTGTGGGGAAAAACCCTTTTCTTTGGGGAAAAACATGTTCATAGGAGAATACACATACAAAATAGATGAGAAGAAAAGAGTGGCTGTTCCAGCTAAATTCCGTGAGGAGTTGGGTGGAAAGGTGGTTATCACCAAAGGCCTCGATTCTTCTCTTTTTCTTTTTCCTATCAAAGAGTGGGAGGAGTTGGCAGAGAAGATTAGTAAACTTCCTTTTTCACAGTCGGACGTGAGAGGGTTTTCCAGAACTATGCTTGCAGGAGCGATGGAAGTGGAGTTTGACTCCATGGGAAGAGTTCTTGTTCCGGATTATTTAAAAGAATATGCTTCGCTGAAAAAAGAAGTGGTCTTGGCCGGAGTGTATAACCGTGTAGAGGTGTGGGACAAGGACACCTGGGAAGAGTATAAGAAAAAGACAGAAAATGAAGTAGGGGACATAGCGGAAAGATTAAAAGAGTTAGGATTATAAATTATGCACAAACCTGTTTTAAAAGAAGAAGTAATCAAATTTCTTGAAGTAGGAGCAAACGAGCACTTTGTTGATTGTACCGCCGGAGGAGGTGGTCACAGCAGAGCGATACTGGAAAGAAGCGCTCCTGGGGGCAAAGTGCTTGCTATGGAGTGGGATAAGGACCTCTTTTCCAAGCTAAAAGATGAAGAGCGCATAATTGCCGTAAACGAGTCTTATGTAGCACTAGAGGAAACAGTTAAAGAAAAAGAGTTTGGCCCCGTGCATGGAGTTCTTTTTGATCTTGGCTTTTCTTCTTATCACATAGAGGAGAGTGGGAGAGGGTTTTCTTTTATGAAAGATGAGCCCTTAGACATGCGCTACAACACAGACACACTACTTACTGCAGAAGAGATCGTGAACACCTACGATGAGGACAGAATAGCAGAGATAATTACTAAGTGGGGAGAGGAAGAGTATGCGAAAAAGATAGCCAAGAAGATAGTTTTGAGGCGCGAGGATCGTCCTATTAAAAAAACCACTCAACTGGTAAAGATAATAGAGGAGTCCGTACCCAATGTTAAAAGAAATATACACTGTGCCACGAAAACATTTCAAGCACTGCGTATCGCTGTTAATGGGGAGATTCTTAATCTTAGAGAAGGATTAAGGCAAAGCTTAAATGTTCTTCACACAGGAGGAAGGCTGGTAGTCATATCTTTTCACGGAATAGAAGACGAAGAGGTTGTTAAGTTTTTTCGCGAAAACGAAAACAGTTTGGAGATGGTCACGCAGAGAGCCATCACTCCTACGGAAAACGAAGTAGATGAAAACATTCGTTCAAGGTCGGCAAAATTAAGAGCAGCAATTAAAAAATGAAAAACAAATTTAAAACAATTTATATCTTTTCCTTTGTTTTACTTATATCCCTATCTTCTTTATATATATTTCAGATTATAAGTTACACCGAAGAAAGTTATCTTTTGCAGGAATATCAAAACAAGAAGGACAGTATCTTTAAGAAAGCTCTTTCCTATGATTCTTTTGCCTCTCCATCACTTGATAAAGTGGAAAGAGTAGCGCAAGAGATGGATTTTAGGCAAGTAAACGGAGTTAATTACGTTCACGCTTCAGGGAGAGATATTGTAGCAAGATGAAGAATATACGCCTCTATTTAGTTTTCGCTTTAATGATTTTTATAGCGGGAGTAGCATCTTTTCGTCTTTTTGATATTCAGATATCATCTTTCGGAGAGTGGAAGTCTCAAGCTCAGGGACAACAGATTTTCTTTCAGCAAACCAAAGGAGAAAGAGGGGAGATATACATGCAAAACATGAAAGGAGATACCGTACCCTTGGCAGTAAACAACAGGGTTTATAATGCATATATCTCTCCAAGGGAAACGGAAGACAAGAGTGTTTCTGTGGATATTGCTGAGGCGTTGGATTTGAATAAGAAGTTTGTCGAAGAGAGGATGGAGCGTAACTCTTCTTATGAAGTATTAAAAAGAAGGATTGCGGAAAAAGACGCTAAAGAACTTGTTGGAGTAGAGGGATTGTATTTAGAAGAAGAGATTATACGTTACTACCCCCAAGGAAGACTTGCTTCACATGTATTGGGTTTCTTGGGAGGTGAAGGAGTGGGACAGTATGGTGTGGAGCAGTACTACGAAAACATAATCGGAGGAAAAGAGGGAATAAGAGAGGGGAGAAAAGGATCGAACGGATTCTTTACTACCAGAGATACCACAGAAAAAGGCTTAAATATCGTTCTTACTATAGACTATAATATACAACATTTTGCGGAGAAGCTTTTAATTGAAGCATATGAGGAGTTTGATATGGTAGAGGGAAGCATTCTTGTCGGTGATCCTCATACGGGAAAAATACTTGCTTTGGCGAACAATCCGGGATTCAATCCCAATCACTATTCGGAAGTTGAAAATACTCGTGTTTTCAGAAATCAGGTGGTGCAGGATTTTTTCGAACCTGGGTCTATATTCAAACCGATAACCATGGCTATGGCATTAGATGCTCTTGTTGTTGATGTGGATGACACTTATGACGACAAAGGGTCAATAAAAATCCATGGTAGAACTATATATAACTACGGCAGGAGAGCTTGGGGAGAAGTAACCATGACGGAGATATTGGAGAAGTCTATTAATACCGGAATAGTTAGTGTTAGTGATCGTCTAGGAAAAGATCTTTTTTTAGAGTACATGGAAAATTTCGGTTTCTTTGAAAAAACAGGGGTGGATCTCCATGGTGAAGTGGCTTCTAGAAATGAAAATATACTGGAGATGCACGATGTAAACTTTGCCACTGCTTCCTATGGTCACGGAATACAGGTTACCACTATGCAGATGTTTCGTGCTTTTTCGGTACTTGCCAATGGTGGAAAGATGATAACTCCCCATATAGTGACCGGCATGGGAGAAGAAATAGGAGAGAGGATAATATCTCATACCGCTGTCAGTCAGTTAACGGACATGCTGGTTAGTGTCGTTGGTAGTGGATCGGGATGGAGAGCAGGGGTTCCCGGATATTATGTGGCCGGTAAAACGGGAACTGCACAGATACCCTGGTCTGTTTTAGGAGTTTCAAAGAGCGGATACTCTAACGAAACCATTCAATCCTTTGTTGGCTATGCCCCTGCGTATGATCCGCAGTTCGTGATAATAGTCCTCCTCGATAGACCCAACACAGTTACTTCAGAGCTTTCTGCAGCACCCATATTCGGGGAACTTGCCAGGTATATGCTTAACTATATGCAGATTCCTCATGATTACAATGAAGAATAAAAAAATCATATTTGTTTGTGGAGAAAGAAAAAGAGAGTCTGTTATGGCTATTTCCGCTATAATGGACCCTTCTTTGCGTGTGAGTAAAACAAAAGGGCTGCCTCGTTTTTGGCAAGCTTTTTCTCTGTTTTTTTCTGATGTGGTGATAGTTGAGGACAATATTGAGAACTCTCCGAAAAAGGTGAGGTCTTTTATAAAAAAGCAACGCTCCCCCATGCTTGTTCTTACTGGTACGGGAGGTCGTTTGCGTAAAGAGAATATACTTTTAAAGTTTTCGCGTAATGGATCTATCGTTATGGATTACAGTTTATCGCGGAAGATAAGAAAAAGAAAAGTGAAAAAGATGCTTACTTTCGGCAACAGAAAGAGTGCCGATATTCATGTTACGGACATAAACAGGGGAGAGGATACGAACTTCAAGGTTAGTCACAAGGGTGGCTTTACTCCTTTCTGGACTAAGGGAAAACTGAAAAACAGGGAGATTTATGCCGTTATTTGCGCTCTTGCTGTGGGGGTTTTTCTTTCCTTTAACCTGGTGGAAATGTCCTCGAGGGTAAAACAGAGTCGTATATTTACAGAAAACTGAAAATCTGTTAATATTCCTTTAAATCTTGGCCCCATCGTCTAGTCTGGCCTAGGACGCCAGGTTCTCATCCTGGTAACAGGGG
>CAZPZV010000018.1:0-10016 GCA_964591185.1 uncultured Candidatus Saccharibacteria bacterium
GAAGAGCTCCTCAGTGGAGAAAGAGATAGTTTATAGCACCGCTTTCGAGCGGTGTTTTAGATTTGATATTTAACCCTATTTGTAATATAATGCATGTGCTTTAATTTAATATCACATGCCTGAAAAATTATTTATTGAAGGCGGAAGTTCGCTCTCCGGAGAGATCAATGTAAGAGGATCAAAGAATGCCGCAACTCCGCTCATAGCAGCAACCCTGCTTACCTCGAAACCTTGTGTTTTAAGCAATCTTCCACGCATTGCCGATGTTTTCAAGATGCTGGAGATACTGCAGAGTCTTGGGGCGGACGTTCAGTTTATTGAAGAGAGAAAGGTGAGAGTGGAGGCGAAGAACATAGATCCGCAAAAACTGGACTTCGATCTGGTAAGCAAGATGAGATCTTCCGTCCTTATTTTAGGTCCCCTTGTTGCCCGCTTTGGATATCTGCGCATACCCCATCCGGGAGGTTGTGTTATCGGTTCACGCGGACTGGAAACCCACCTCTTAGGGCTTCAAAAAATGGGGGTGAGTGTAAAAGAGATTGGACAACTGGAAAACGGGATAAAACACTCTCACGAGTACGAGTTTAAAAGCGATGGATTAAAGGGAAAAGAGGTTATCTTGGATGAGTTCTCTGTTACGGCTACGGAAAACATTTTAATGGCTGCTGTTTTAGCTAAGGGAAAGACGGTGATAAAGACTGCTGCAGCAGAGCCTCATGTTGAGGAGCTGGCTATTTTCCTTAGAAAGATGGGAGCAAAAATAAAAGGGGAAGGAACGCACCGGATAGAGGTGAGAGGGGTGGAAAAGCTTGATGGTTCTGACCACTTTATTCCCTACGACTATCTAGAGGCGGGAACCTTCATTATTCTTGCCGTTGCCGCAAAGGGCAAGGTGCAGATAAACAATGTCCCTGTTAGTCATCTTGATCTTTTGCTTAGTAAGATGAAGAGGTTTGGTGCACGCATGAAAGTGGGCAAGGACAGTGTTGCTGTTTCTCCGGGGAAGGTTTTACAGATAGACAGGATAACGACTATGATACATCCGGGAATTCCTACGGATCTGCAGTGTCCTTTAGGTGTTCTCTCTACACAAGCAAAAGGATTAACGCTGATACATGACTGGCTTTATGAAGGAAGGTTGAGGTACTTGCAAGAGCTAAACAAGATGGGAGCAGAGATTGTTATGTGTGATCCTCACAGAGCGATTATAAACGGACCAACAAAGCTTTACGGAGCAACTCTTGATCCTTTGGACTTGCGTTCCGGGGTAGCGCTTATCATCGCTGGAATTATTGCTGAGGGGACTACGACCATAAAGGATGTCAGTCATGTAGATAGAGGATACGAAGAGATAGAGAAAAGACTACAAGGGATAGGGGTTAATATAATGAGAAAAAATGTTTAAAAGAAAAATAGGAATTGATCTGGGAACCTGTAATTCGCTTGTCTTTATACCGGGAAAAGAGATTATTATTAATGAGCCTTCCGTGGTTGCTGTGAGTATTGCAGAGAACAAGATACTTGCCGTGGGAAAGGAAGCCAAAGAGATGACCGGAAGAACTCCTGACGCGATTAAGGTTTACCGTCCCCTAAAGGACGGGGTTATCGCCGAGTACCGCATAACGGAAGCAATGCTTCGCTATTTTATAGATAATTGTCCCGGTTTCCGTTTTATAAAGCCCGAAGTTCTTATCGGGGTTCCAGCGGGAATAACCAGCACAGAGAAGAGAGCCGTAATAGAGGCAGGGATGTCTGCGGGAGCAAAAGCGGTTTATACAGTTAAAGAACCTATTTTGGCAGCTATAGGGGCAGGAATACCGATATCATCTTGTAGTGGACATATGATAGTTGATATAGGGGGAGGAACAACAGAGATAGCGGTAATTTCTCTTGGAGGAGTGGTTGTTTCCCGCAGTTTGCGTGTTGCCGGGGACAAGCTGGACTTTGACATCTCTAACTATGTGAAAAAGAAGCATAATATAGCACTGGGAGAGAAGAGCGTGGAAGAGATAAAGATAAATATCGGAACCACTATCATGGATGATGAAGAGCAGGTAATGGAAGTAAGAGGAAGAGATCTTTTTACCGGACTTCCGCGTACCATAAGTGTGACTTCAAACGAGGTTTATGAGGCGATATCGGAGACTATGGAAGAGATTGTGCAAGTAATAAAGCAAGTTCTTCGTGAAACACCTCCGGAACTTTCCGCGGATATTATGGACAAAGGAATGGTTGTTGCAGGAGGAGGAGCTCTTTTACGAAATATAGATGTTCTTATCACGGAAAGAACAGGTGTTCCTTCTTTTATTGCCGAGGATGCGCTTCTTGCCGTTGCCAAGGGAACCGGAGTTGTTTTAGACAACCTTGAAGTTTATAAAAAAAGTATTATGAGCAGATGATTATCGGTCATCAAAAACAGAGGAAGGCTTTAAAGCACTTTTTGGAAAAAGAAAACACTCCCCACGCCTTTATCTTCCATGGACCGGAAAAGGTGGGCAAGAAGAGTATCGCTTTCGATTTTATCAGTTCCGTTAACGGTATAGAAGAGTATACACAAAACCACCCTGATCTTTTTACTGTTTTTCCGGAGAAAGGGGAGATATATATACATCAGATAGAAGAGATGGTGCAAAGAGCGTCCCTAAAGAGTAGTTTCTTGCGCTTTAAAGGGGTGGTTATAGACGAAGCCCACTTAATGAACACAGAAGCACAAAACTCTCTTTTAAAGACACTTGAAGAGCCGGTAGGAGATACGATTATCATTCTTGTTACAGAACACCCCTTTATGTTGCTTCCCACCATATCTTCGCGCGCTTTTAAAATGGGATTCGGTTTTGTTGACACTCCAGAGATATCCAAGTTTCTCTTAAAGAGAGGATGCAGTGAAAGTGAAGAGATAGCCACTCTTTCCTGCGGGAGGCCGGGCTTGGCTTTTGAATACTTTTCTGATAAAGAGAAAAGAAACACGGAAAAAGAGAGAAGAAAAGAGTTTGCGGATATAGTGAAGGGAAGTGTGTCTTTTCGTTTACTTAAAGTAAAAGAGATAGCAAAGAGAGAAGATCTGGTGGAAACAATGAAGTGTTGGCTTGACTATCTGCGTGACGATCTCTTGGAAAGGGTGAAAAAAAGAGAAAGTGTAAAAAATATGGTGGGGGTGATTGAAGATCTGGAAGATGCTATAATACTAAACAGGAAGACGAATATAAATATTCAATTAATATTAGAAAAAATAATGATAAAACTATGAGTGAATACAAAAACATTATACAAAAAATAAAGCCGGAAATGCAGGAGAGGGTAGATTATCTTAAAAGTGAACTTTCAAGAATAAGAGCGGATCGCGCTACTCCTTCTTTGGTAGAAAACATCATGATTGTTTCTTTTGGACAGAACATTCCTCTAAAGCAGCTCGCGGCTATCTCTTGCCCGGGACAGAGGCAGATAGTCATACAACCCTGGGACAAGAGTTATATAAAGGATATTCTCAACGCTTTACAGAAAGCGGAGTCTGAATTCAGTCCTTTGCCTGAGAACGACCTTATCCGCATAAACTTGCCTCCTCTTACGGAAGAGTACAGAAACAAGCTTCTAAAGAATCTTTCCGAAAAGAGAGAGAACGCTCGTGTAGAGTTGAAGCGCGTAAGAGAGAAAGCGTTAAAAGAGATACAAGACAAAGCAAAAAACGGAGAAATCACCGAAGACGACAAGTTCCGTGCTAAAGACGAATTACAGAAGGTTTTGGATGATTACAACAAGGAGGTCGATGAAGCGGTAGAAAGCAGAGAAAAAGATATTAAAGGAGTATGAATATATTTATTGTTATAGCTACTATTGTCGTACTGATCGTTCTTCATGAGCTGGGCCACTTTATCTTTGCCAAAAAATACGGAGTTCGCGTGGACGAGTTTGGAGTGGGAATACCTCCCCGTCTTTTTGGTAAAAAGATAGGGGAAACAATCTACTCTATAAATCTCATCCCCTTGGGTGGATTTGTAAAACTTCACGGAGAAGACGCTGCGGAGGACGATGAAAAAAGTTTTTCTCAAAAACCGATATATCAGAGAGCAGTTATTCTTTTTGCCGGAGTGGCAGCTTTCTTTGTTGTGGCTGCCATAATATTTTCCATTATTTCTTATACCGGAGTGCGTACGGCTGTTGCCGATGACTTTGTTGCCGATGATGCACAGATAATTATAACGCAAGTTGCTCCTGAATCCCCTGCGGATGAGGCGGGAATGAGAATGGGGGATGTGATTAAAAAAGTAAACGGAGAAGAGGTTTCCAAGGCACAGGAAACCATATCCCTCCTTGACGCCGAAGAGGTTAATCTTCTTCTTTTGCGAGGAGAAAAAGAGATCAGCGTTTCTGTTATTCCGCGAAGCGAGCACCCTGAGAAAGAGGGGCCGCTTGGAATAGGGCTCATAAGAACAGTAGATAAAAGCTACCCACTTTATGCAGCTCCCTTTCAAGGTACGGTGATGATGGCGCAGATGACGGGAGCCGTAGTGCATGGATTCTATACAGCCCTTTCTTCTGTCGTTACCGGTAAACCTCTTCCCGATGGAATGGAGATTGGTGGACCGGTAAGGATTGTAGAGATGGGATCGCAGACGATAGACAGAGGGGTTTATGACTATCTTTACTTTGTGGCCTTGATAAGTATTTCCCTTGCTGTGATAAATATTCTACCCATACCTGCGCTCGATGGAGGAAGACTATTTTTCTTGGGAATAGAGAAGGTTAAAGGTTCACCGATACCTCAGAAGTTAGAGCAAGGGATGAACGTTTTCTTTTTCCTTGCCCTTATCACCCTGATGCTTTTTGTTACCTTTAAAGATATTCAAGGATTAATATGAGACAATCAAAACTATTCACCAAAACAAGGAAAGAAAATATCAAAGAGGAGTCTCGCAATGCGCAACTGCTTATCCGTGGAGGGTTTGTCAACAAGGACATGGCCGGAGTTTATACTTATCTCCCCTTAGGATTTCGTGTTATAGAAAAGATAAAGAAGGTGATCAGAAAGGAAATGGAGGAGACTATGGATGCGCAAGAAGTACTCATGTCCGCACTACACCCGATTGATAATTATAAAGCGACAGGAAGAGAGAATATAGATGTGCTTTTTCATACGGAGCTTTCCGCTGGAGGAGAACTTGTACTGGGACAGAGCCATGAAGAGATTGTTGTTCCCATGCTGCGCAACTTTCTCAGTTCTTATCGTGACCTTCCTTTTGGTGTTTTTCAGATACAAACCAAGTTTCGCAACGAACTTCGTGCCAAATCAGGAGTACTCCGTGGGAGAGAGTTTCCTATGAAAGATCTTTACAGTTTTCATGATAGTGATGATGACTTTGAAGAATATTACGAAAAGTGTAAGATTGCTTACATGAACGTATTCGATCAGGTTGGATTAGGGGAGAACACTTATCTCACTTTTGCTGACGGGGGAACGTTTTCTAAATACTCACACGAGTTTCAAACCGTAACCGAAGCGGGAGAAGATGTTATCTATCTTTGTGAAAATTGTTCTGTAGCCATCAATAAAGAACTTATCGAGGAACAGAACAGTTGCACGGAGTGCGGAAACAAAAAATTGAAAGAGTTGAAAGCTATAGAGGTGGGTAACATATTTCCTTTGAGCACTCGTTTTTCTGAGGCGTTTAATCTCACATACAAGGATAGCGAAGGAAAAGAGAAGCACCCCATAATGGGATGTTACGGAATCGGAGTGAGCCGTCTTATGGGTGCGGTGGTGGAGTCTATATCTGACGAGAAAGGCATTATCTGGCCCGAGACTATTGCTCCTTACCGTGTTCATCTTCTTTCCATAGGAGAAGAAGATAAATCTTTGGAGATATATGAACAACTCCTGAAAGAAGGAGTAGAAGTTCTTTATGACGATCGGGACAAGGGAGCCGGAGAGAAGTTTGCTGATGCGGACCTTATAGGCATCCCTTTTCGTGTGGTGGTAAGTGAAAAAACATTAAAAGAGGATTCTGTGGAGATAAAGAAAAGAGGGGAAAAAGAAGAAAAACTTGTTAAAATAGAAAAGTTCATATCTTATGTTAAGTAAATTACTAGGTAAACTATCTTTTGATATAGGAATCGATCTGGGAACGGCAAACTGTCTTGTTTACGTAAAAGGAAAAGGCATTATCCTTTCCGAGCCTTCGGTGGTTGCTGTGAACAAAAAAACGGGACAGGTGCTTGCTATAGGAGAAGAAGCAAGAAAGATGGTAGGAAAAACACCGGCACATATTGTGGCTACACGGCCTCTTGTTTCCGGTGTGGTTTCTGATTTTGATGTTACCGAGCAGATGCTGCGCTACTTCATAGAAAAGGCTTCACAGGGACGTTTTCCTTTATCTCTCCGTCCGCGAGTGGTTATAGGTATTCCTTGCGGGGTTACGGAAGTAGAGAAAAAAGCGGTACAAGACGCGGGAAAGAACGCTGGAGCGGGAAAGGTTTTTCTTATTGAAGAACCGATGGCCGCTGCCATAGGGGTGCGCCTTCCCATACAAGATGCGGGAGGAAACTTTATTATAGACATCGGAGGAGGAACAACGGAAGTGGCGGTCATTTCTCTTGGCGGGATTGTTGTTGATCGCTCTCTGCGCATTGCCGGAGACAAGTTAAATGAGGATATTGTTAACTTTGCCGAAAGAGAGTACAAGCTACTTATAGGAGAAAGAACTGCCGAGGATGTAAAGATAAGTATCGGTTCCGCCTATCCTATGGAAGAGAGCGCAGAGGCTTCCATTCGTGGAAGGAACTTGGTTACCGGTCTGCCCGAAGAGATTGTCATTACAGACAAAGATGTACGCCGTGCTATGGAAAAGTCGGTGCAAGAGATAGTGAAAACGGTCAAGGATACCGTGGAAGAAACACCACCGGAACTTTTAGCGGATATAATGAGCAAAGGAATATACTTGCTGGGAGGAGGAGGGTTGCTCCAAGGATTAGACAGATTAATAGAAGAAGAAACAAAAATAAAAACAAAGATAGGCGATGATCCTCTTACTGCGGTAGTGCGTGGAGCGGGATATGCTCTAGAGCACGTGGACGACCTTTCGGAGGTGCTTTTGGAAATAGAAGACTTGTTGCCACCAAGATAATATGCAAGAGATAAAAAAAATAGCTTTACTTGCGCGCATTAAAGGTGAGGATGTCAGTGATATTCCACGCATACTTTCTTATGTGGAAAAACTAAACTCCGTTAATGTAAGCGACGTGGAACCACTTTTTCACTTTCCGGAGATGCGAAACGCAGTAAGGGATGATGTTTGCCATCACACCCCTGCCGAAGTGCGCAAAGCGATGATGTCCATGGGCAAGGATGAAAAAGAGTTTTTAAAAGTGGAATCGATATTATGATGAGCATAAAAGAAACGAGAACGGCGCTTCAAAAAGGGGAGATCTCCTTTTCCGACTTGGTTTCTTCTTTTAAAGAGCGTATCAAGGAAAAAAACAAAGATATTAATGCGGTTCTTTCTGTTTTTGATACGGAAGTAAACGAGGAAGGAGAGTTGTATGGAGCGGTATTTCTAGTAAAAGACAACATTATGGTTAAGGGCGAGAAGTGTACGGCAAGCTCTGGAATGCTTTCTCACTACACAGCACCCTTTGATGCCACAGTAATCGAGAAAATAAAAAAGAAGGGAGGGGTGGTAATAGGAAAAACGAACTTAGACGAGTTTGCCATGGGTTCTTCAACAGAAACTTCCGTTTTCGGTCCCACAAAAAATCCTTTGGACACTTCGCGTGTTCCGGGAGGATCTTCGGGAGGTTCTGCTGCTGCGGTTTCCGATTCTATGTGCAGTGTTGCTCTTGGTTCGGATACTGGAGGATCGATAAGGCAACCGGCATCTTTTTGCGGAGTAGTGGGAATGAAGCCCACTTACGGAAGTGTTTCTCGTAACGGTTTGATCGCCATGTCTTCTTCCTTTGATCAGATAGGTCCTTTAGCGCGTACAGTCGAAGATGCAGAGATTGTTTTCAATGCTATATGCGGAAAAGACGAACGTGACTCTACTACTGTTGATTATTATGCCAAGGAAGGAGAGGGGTTAAGGATAGGAGTTCCTAAAGAGTATTTTGTTGATGGTATGGATAAGGGAGTGAGAGAAGTGATGGATAGCGCCGTGTCAAAGATAGACGAGGTTGTAGAGATATCTCTTCCACATACAGACTATGCTCTCGCCGCTTACTATATCATTACTTGTTCTGAGGTTTCTTCGAATATGGCTCGTTTTGATGGTATGCGTTACGGGCTAGAGAAAGAACGTCCCTACTCTAAAAGCATTATAGAGGCGTATATTAATAATAGGGGAGATTATCTAGGAGAAGAAGTAAAGAGAAGGATTATTCTGGGCACTTACTCTCTTTCTTCCGGTTACTATGATGACTACTATCTGCAAGCGCAAAAAGTGCGTAGACTTGTTTATGAAGACTTTGAGAAGGCGTTCAAAGAAGTTGACCTTATTCTCACTCCCACCACTCCGTGTTTTCCTTTTGTCATCGGAGAAAGAGTGAACGATCCCCTTTCTATGTATCTTTCAGACATATTTACGGTTACGGTTAATCTTGCCGGACTGCCGGCGATATCCTTGCCTTGCGGAGAGAAAAACGGGCTGTCTGTGGGCGCTCAGCTTATAGCACCCCGTTTTGCGGAAAAAAACCTTTTTAAAGGAGCAAAAATGCTCGAACAGCTATGGAAGAGATAATCAAATACATGACAAACCCACACTTGTTCCCTCAACCGCTTTTTTGGACTTATCAGATTTTACGTTTTCTTTTTATTATTGTTTCCGTTTTTTTGGCAGGCATGCTTATCTTTCTTCTGGCCAGAAATCAGTATGTGAAAAACCGGTATCTCAAGGACTGGTCAGAGTTTGTTGAAAGCAAGCCTTACGGAAAGGCGAAGATAGTAAAAGAGTGGGACAGGATTATTAAACAGATGAGGGAAGGGGGTGACTCAGAAAAAAAGCTGGCCATTATAGAGGCTGACGACATGGTCAACGAAATGCTGGAAAAGATGGGGTATAAAGATGAAAAGCTTGAAGCTAAGCTGGAAAGTGTAAACAAGAACATCATTCCCAATGTGGAGGATCTGAAAAAAATACATAAAAGAAAAAGGGATATTGTTTATGATCCCGGGTATATTATCTCGGAAGAGGAGGCAGAAGAGATTATGTCTGTCTACGAAAAAACCTTTAAAGATATACAATTTCTCTAGTCTTTCAAATACATGGCTCTGGTTGAAAGGAAAAATTTATAACAGAACCTCTTCATAAAAAAGAGGATGATTTTTAGTGCGTTTGACGTGGAATTATTGTTTCTGCTTAATTTTGTGTTAAAATAAAATAATGATGAAAGAATATAAATATTTTAATATTTCTTCTGCTGAAAAAGAAAAATTAGCCGAATTGATTAATGAAACTCTGCAGGCCAGACCAGAGGTGGTTTTTGCTTATCTGTACGGTTCTTTTACGGATAAAGAGGAAAGACCAGTAAGAGATATTGATGTGGCGGTTTATGTTGCTTCTGAAAAAGAGATAGATGATATGCTTGAATATACAGCTGGTTTAGTTTTAGAAATGAAGAAAAAAGGCATATCTGTTCCTCTAGATATTCAGGTTATCAATACTGCTCCTTTGGGCTTTCTTCACCATATTCTTTCCACTGGCAAAATTCTGTTTTGCCGCAACGAAGAGTTGTTAACCGATTTAATTGAAAAAACCACTCACCGTTATTTCCAAGCTCTTCCTTTTATAAAAAGCTACTTAAAAGAAACTATATCTTAAAATTAATATATGACTATTAATCGTGAACAGATTTTAGCAATTTTTAGGGTCAGGACTTCAAATAGTTTAACTATCTGACCGATTTTAGTGCGTTTGACGCGTTTTGCAATATATATTATAATACGGGAGTAGTAAATCGCGGGGTGGTGGAGCGGTACCATTCGAGGCCCATAACCTCGAGGCCCGGGTTCGAATCCCGGCCCCGCAACA
>CAZPZV010000019.1:0-2444 GCA_964591185.1 uncultured Candidatus Saccharibacteria bacterium
CAAAACTGCTAAACTTTAAATTATGAACGGAAGAGAAAAAGCACTTAGGGTGGCGTTTGTTGTAACATTTGTTATTTTTGTTATCGGTATGATCTATATCATAGATCCTGGAAAACAACTACAAGAAGCAAGAAATGCTTCAAGAACAAGACAAATAGTTGAAATCCAGAAAACAATCAGCTATTACCGTGCGCATAATTCCGGAGATTATCCGGAGTGTATACCAGACTATCCAGAATCCGTTTCTATCAAAGAGTGTGATGACTTGATTGTCTTCATGGAAAAACTTCCAAAAGATCCTCAAGACAAACATGAGTATGTTATAAAGTACTCTGATCCCAGTCATATGGGATTTGATGTCACATCCACTGCTCCGGAGTGGATAGTTAGCCGCTAAGGTGCTATAATAAAGAAATGATGAAACGTTTGTTTTTCTCTATCAACCCCAGTGAGGATATCAGGAATAGTGTTTTCAATATTTTAAAAGAAAAAGAAGAGCTATTTCCTTCTGGATGTGTGAAGTGGGTAAAAAAAGAAAACATTCATATTACACTTCTTTTCTTGGGATTACTTAGAGAAGAAAATATGGAAAAGATTTCTCTTGCCGCAACAGAGGCGCTAGAGGGAGTAGATACTTTTACGGTAAACTTTCACAGGGTTTGCTACCATCCTCCCAAAAAGGTGCCTCACCTCATCTGGATGGAGGGTGAGAGTTGCCCTGAATTATCTTCCTTAAGAGAAGACCTGAAAAGCTCTCTTCAGGAAACAGGATTAAAGTTCATACCCGAAAACTCTTTCCTGCCACATATAACGCTGGGGAGGATCAAAGCTTGGGAGTTTAAAAGAATGGAAAGAGAAGAGATACCTGAAGTTGAAGAAGAAGTATCGCTTTCTTTTCCTGTAGAATCTATCTCACTTATGGAAAGCGTTCTTAAAAAGTCATCACCGGATTATAATATATTAAAATCATTCTCTTTATGAAAGTTCACTTTGTAGGCTTGGGAGGTATAGGTGTTTCCGCTTTGGCAAAGCATTTTTTCTATGAAGGACACTCTGTCAGTGGTTCTGACATCTCCGGAAAATCAATAGAAGAAAAGGGAATAAGCTACTTCAAGGGGCACTCCGGAACACACGTTCCCGATGATGCCGATCTGGTTATTTACAGTCCCGCAGTAGAAGAGGATAATGTGGAGGTGGTAAGAGCCAGAGAGATGGGAGTAAAAGTGCAAAGCTATCCGGAAGCTTTAGGAGACTTAACAGAGAGATACTACACCGTTGCCGTTTCCGGAACACATGGAAAGAGTACCACCACAGCAATGCTTTCCTTGATTATGACCAAAGCAGGGCTGGACCCTACCGTCATAGTGGGAACAAAGCTAAAAGAGTTTAATGGATCCAACTACCGCAGAGGAAAATCAAAATATCTTTTAATAGAAGCTGATGAGTTCAAGGCTTCTTTTTTAAATTACAAACCGCAACTTTGTGTTCTCAATAATATAGAAGAAGATCATCTTGACTACTACAAGGACTTGGAAGAGATAGTGAGAACCTTTGAAAAATATCTCAGAAAAGTGGAAAAGATTGTTGCCAACAAGGATGATGAGAATGTTTTTGCTTTACTTAAAAAGTGGAACAACGTTACCTGGTACAACTTCCGCATGAAAAAGCCGGAGCTCTCTGTGCCCGGAAAACATAATGTTTACAACGCACTGGCCGCGCTTACCGCATCCAAGGAGCTGAAGATAAAAAGAACTGTTGCCCTGGAAGCACTAAAAGAGTTCAAGGGCTCGTGGAGAAGGTTTGAGGAGAAAAAGGTTACTTTAAAGAACGATAAAAAGATTACTCTCATAAACGACTACGCACACCATCCGACAGAAGTAAAGGCAACTATAGAAGCAGCCAGAGAGAAGTATCCTCATAAAAAAATGGTTGCTGTTTTTCAGCCACACCAGTACGACAGATCATACAAGCTTTTTGATAAATTCCAGGAAGCACTTTCTTCTCTTCCTCTTGATCAATTATTTATTACGGACATCTTTACTGTTAGCGGAAGAGAGTCTGAAGGAATAAAAGAAAAGGTAAATGCGGAGATGATGAGTAATGCTGTAGAGCAAGCCGCTTACTCCGGAGATCTTGCGGAAACAGGGAAAAAGTTGCTTGAGGGCTTGCAAGGTGGAGAAGTAGTGGTTATAATGGGTGCAGGTGATATTCCAGAGATGGAAAAGATGATAGTTCTTTAGAATTTTTCAAGGTCGAAAAAAAACAAAATTAAATAATATGGATACTTTAATCATTTTATTGCTTGTTCTTGTTGTTGTCGGAGGAGCAATCTGGTATATGACAAGAGAGCAAGAAAAAGAAGGTGTCGAAGAGGGAGTGATTGAGGAAGAGCCTGAAGAAGATCACACAGAAGAAGATCATGATCACGACCACGAAGAAGATCA
>CAZPZV010000019.1:2544-9914 GCA_964591185.1 uncultured Candidatus Saccharibacteria bacterium
GACCACGAAGAAGATCACAATCACGAAGAAGAAGGGGAAGATTGGGAGAGACGTGAATAAAAAATAAACCGCCGATAATCTCGGCGGTTTTTGTTTTGCACCACATTCTCTTTTAGGTTGGTCAAAGATATTTTACTATTTACTTTTACCAAGATATTTGCTAGATTGTTTTAATCTAAAAACAAAATACCATGTATAACCTAAACAAGGGGACTACGGAGTTTATGGAACTGTGTAAAAAAGAGGTTGATCCTGTTATTAACAAACTTCTTCAAACTCACAGTGGTAAGAGATATTCAGAGGTAATAAGTCACCAAGTGGAGACCGGCGGAAAGAGATTAAGGCCGGTCTTTTTGTTTCTATCCTGTAAAATTCTGGGAGGAGAAATGAAAGATGCCGTTTATCCCGCGGCTGCTATAGAGATAATGCACAACTATACACTTATCGTGGACGACATCATAGATCATAGTGAAACAAGAAGAGGAAAACCGACTTTATGGAAAAAGTACGGAAGGTCCGTAACCGATTGTGTAGGGATGCAGTATGCCGCATCCGTTTTTGAAGGAGCTTCGCTTTCTGTCCATCCTGTGCGCATATCAGGCATTATGGTAGATACACTAAAAAACATCATAGACGGAGAGATAATCGATGTCATACAAGAGAGAGCGGGAAGGGAAGATGAAAAGTTTGTCAGCGAAAACCGTTATACAGAAATAACCTTGGATGACTATCTGGAGATGGTAACTAAAAAAACGGCAAAGCTTTTCGAAGCATGTTTTGAGATAGGGGGTGTTTGTGCAAACGGGTCGGAAGAAGAGATAGATGCACTGAAAGATTACGGAATGAATTTGGGAATATCATTCCAAATATGCGATGATATTCTTGATATTTTTGGAGATGAAGAGAAGTTCGGCAAAAAGATAGGCAAGGATATAGAAGAAAGAAAAGGAGGAAACTTGGTTATACTACTCGCTTTAGAGCAACTTAAGGGAGAGAAAAAAGAGAGGTTGAAAAATATTTTAAGTAAGAGTATACTGGAGAACGAAGACATAAAAGAGGCAGTAGAGTTAATTAAAGAGAGCGGTGCAAAAGAAAGAGCACAAGCTCTTGGAGAAGAGTACGTTAAAAAAGGAAAAGAAAGCATTGCATCTCTTCCAGAGAATGAGTGGAAAGAGATGATGCTTGATTTTGCCAATTATATTATTAGTAGAGATAAATAAAGTTATGAAAACACATCACAAAGTTATTTCTGTTCAAACAGAAGAGTGTCTACAATTTATTGACCTCACAGAAGAAGTGGAAAAAGTAGTAGAAGAAAGTGGCATAAAAAACGGGTTGGTAAACGTACAAACAAACCATACCACAGCGATGCTCACCCTAAACGAGAATGAACCTCTTCTTATTGAAGACATGAAAGAGCATCTTGATCTAATATCTCCCATTGACAAAGAGTACCGTCACGACAACTTTGAAGTCCGCACGGTAAACATGTGTGATGATGAGTGTGCTAACGGTCACTCGCACTGCAAGGCGCTACACCTTAATTCCAACCTTACATTAAATCTTTTAGAGGGAAAGATACAGTTCGGTACTTGGCAGAGAGTAATGTTTATCGAGCTTGACCGTACACGTCCTCGCAAGGTACAAACAATGATTATCGGAGAGTAGCAAAGACATTATTAGTATTTACAAAGAGGAGTTTATCTCCTTTTTGTAATTAATTAAATAAAAATTATGGACGTAAAAATAGACAAAGTATCAGAGACAAAAAGAAACTTAGAGGTTACCATTCCTGTTGCGGAGATGGAACCTTATTTAGAAAAAGCAACTAATGAGTTTGCCAAGAACATGAACATCAAGGGTTTCCGTCCCGGAAACGCTCCCAGAGATGTGGTGGAAAACACCATAGGAAAAGAGAAGCTTTGGGAAGAAGCTGCAAGAGAAGCGATACAGGAAAGCTATCCAAAGATAATTGAAGAGAATAATCTTTTTACCGTGGCACAACCCAATGTAGAGATTTTGCCTTTCAATCCGGGAGAGGATGTAAAATACAAGGCGGAAGTCTACGTTATGCCCGAGTTTAAACTTCCCGACTACAAGAAGATTGCTGAAGGCACGGTAAAAAAGGAGAAGAAAGAGATAAAGGTAGAAGAAAAGGAGCTGGATGATATGCTGCAAAGGATAAGGGAGTCGCGTGCAAGCACAAGAAAAGTTGAACGTGAAGCAAAAGAAGGGGACAGAGTAACCTTTAGTTTTACCGGAGCATTTGAAGGAGACGACAGTAAGAAGATTGAAGAAAAAGACTTTCAGGTGACACTGGGTAGGGGAGAGCTGGAAACATTTAAAGGATTTGAAGAAAACATCCTTGGAATGAAAGAAGGAGAAGAAAAAGAGTTTTCCGTAGAGATTCCTACAGGAGAAGACAAAAAAGGTAAGGTCAACTTTAACGTACAGATGGGTTCGGTTATGGAAAGAGAGGTTCCGGAATTAAATGAAGAGTTCGCATCTTCTCTTCCCGATGTAGAGACGGTAGAGCAGTTAAAAGAAAAGGTGAAAGAAGGGTTGGAGGCAGAGAAAAAATCCAAAGAGATGGAGAGGGTAAAGATGAAAGTAATGGAAGAGATAAGGAATAAAGCTTCTTTTGAAGTTCCGGAGGTTCTCATTGACAAAGAGTTGGAGAATATGATTGAACATCTGAAAAAGCAAGTGGCAGATCAGGGAATTTCTTTTGAAGAGTACTTAGGTAACATCAATAAAACAGAAGAGGATTTAAAGAAAGAGTGGAAAAAGAAGGCGGAGGAGAATGTTGCTTACGCCATTCTTTTACACAAAATAGGCACTGAAGAAAACATAGAGGTTAGTGATGAAGAAATAGAAGTAGAGGTAGATAGACACTTTCAGGCCTCAGGAAGAAATAAAGAAGAAGAGAACGAAGAAAATCTGCAAAGAATGCGTGCCTACATTCACGATGTGATGAAAAACAGGAAAGTGTTCCAGGCGCTCTCCCTTGAAGGATAGTCTTATCTCAGACCCGCACTCTCTAAAGGGTGCGGGTTTTTGTTTGACATTTTTCTTTTTATAATCAATCTTTAAAGAGATGATCAAAGAAGGATACGAAAAATCAATAGAATTACTGCGTAAATGCTCTTCAGAGCACGGGTTTTACGCTTCTGCAGAAGAGAAGGACAACTACAAAAGAGTTTTCTCTAGAGACGGAGTAATTAGCGGTATTTCCACCCTGCTTACCGAGGAAAAAGATCTCATAGAAACGTTTAAAAACACTCTTTATACCTTAAAAAAATATCAAGGAAGAAAAGGAGAGATACCAAGTAACGTGGATCCGATTACGGGAGATGTTAGTTATGGAATGTTTTCCGGAAAGGTGGATGCTCCTCTGTGGTATGTAATAGGTTGTGTAAAGTATTACGAGCACACAAAAGATGAGCGTTTTCTTTCCGACCATTACGAAGCGATATGTAAAACCGTTGACCTTTTAGAGTGCTGGGAGTTTAACCGTAAAGACTTCATCTTTGTTCCCGAGTCCGGAGATTGGGCAGATGAGATGCCCAGGAGAGGATATCTGTTATACGACCAGATACTTTACTATCTTGCACTCGATGAGTTTGTAAAGATAAAAGAAGATTTCGCTTACTTTGAAGAGAAAAGAAAAAGATTAAGAGAAAAGATAAGGGTTAACTTTTGGCCCGAAGAAGGAGCAGACAAGGAGTTTATCTACCACGAGACAACTTTCAGTAAAATGAAAAAGCAGCCTTTTTGGCTAGGAAGCTTTTCGGCAACCATGCAAAGATTTGACGCTTTTGCCAATATACTGGCTATAACTTCGGGGATATCTAGTGCAAAACAAAACAAGTCTGTTGTAGAGTATATATCTAAGATGTTTGGAGATAGTCTTCTTCCGGCATTCCATCCGGTTATAACCGAAGGCAGTCCGGAGTGGGAACATCTTTGCGCAGGATACTCTTTTTCTTTTAAAAACAGACCCTACGAGATGCATAATGGAGGAGTATGGCCCATGATAAACGGATTCTATGTTTCCGCCCTGTGTAAGATAGGGGAGAAAAGAAGAGCAGAGCAGTATTTACAAAAACTAATTGAGGCAAACAAGATGAACAACTGGGGATTTTACGAATATCTTCACGGAAAAGATAAAACACCCAAAGGAATGCCTTATATGGCCTGGAACGCCGCAGGACAAATAATCGCCATCAAATCCTATGAAGATCTTTGCTAGCGATATAGACAACACCCTTATACCTCAAAAAGAACCCTTAAATATTGAGGATATTAAAAAGCTAGAAGAGTTGTTAAAGGGAGTTACTGTTGTTTATCTAAGTGGAAGAAACTTCTCTTTAATAACAGAAGTCTTGCCTCTTCTTCCCACCGCAGACTTTACTGCTCCAGAGGTTGGTACCTCTATATATAAAGGGGAAGAAAAGGATAAAGAGTACGAAGAGTACCTCTTATCCACCGGATACGACTGGAAGGCGTTAGAAGGCAAATTAAGGGGAATAGAGGGGCTTTCCTTGCAAGAGCAGAGCGCTCAAACAAACCTTAAGCTCAGCTATTATCTGCAAAAAGAATATCTTCTCTCTGAAGTAGAGAAGGTTTTAAAAAATACACCGACAAAGATAGTTTATTCCAGAGATATAGTTAAAGATGTGGGGCTTTTAGATATTATTCCAGACAAAGGAGGTAAGGCGGGGGCACTGAAGTTTATTTCACACAAACTGGGCGTAGATAAAAAAAATGTTTTCTATGCCGGAGATTCAGGTAATGACTTTGATGCACTGAATTCAGGGTTCAAAGGAATCGTTGTCGGTAATGCTTCCACTGAACTAAAGAACGCTTTCAAGAACGACCCCGATGTCTATATCGCCGGGGGCAGATTCTCTAAAGGGGTAATAGAGGGTATAGAAAAATACCATGAAAGAGAGTTATAAGCTAATACGTGTAAACAAAAGACACTGCAAGAAGGTAAAAGATCTGGCAAACAAGGTTACTTTTCTCTGCAGAGTTACATGGAAAAGACCTGTTGATGAGATGGTTTCCGATAGAGCGAAAGGTAAAAAGTATCAATCCTTTGGATTTATGGATAAAGATAAGCTTATCTCTTACATTGATTATCGTGTGGATGACAATGTGGTGAAAATAGGCTTTTGTATAACAGATCCTGATTATCAACGCCAAGGACTAATGTCCACTCTGGTTGATTATGTTTTATCAGAGCACAGTGATAAGAGTTTTGTAATAGAAACTTATGAAGGGAACAGCAGCATGATCTCTCTAATAGAAAAATATAATTTCAAGCTGAAGGGTAAAAAGAAAGATAGAGTAGACGATACTAACACGCTTAGATATTCTTTAAAGAAAAATTAAAGATACTTTTCTTTATACCAAAGAACAAAATCATCTATTGCTGTTCCCCAAAACTGGGCTTCATATAGCTCATCTTCTTTTCTTAGTTCGCTTAAAGTTTTAGTTTCACCATCGGGAATATAAAACATATCGTGCCAACAACCTATTCTTCCTTTTGATTGATGGGCAATACTTCCCCTTGATCCACCGGTAAATATTACCGGATCTTCTCCGGGGCAACAGAAAGCAAAAGAGTGTTCCAGTCTCGCACTTCTTTCTTCTACGTCTTTCATTATATAAAGAAGCTTTTCTATACCTATCTGTTTGTAGAAATATTTGTTATAAGGACCGGGAAGACCGCCGAGGTAATCAATATAGAGCGCGGTATCAGATTTTAACACAGGTTGATTGAGTCTTTCTGCTGCATATTTTGCACTGTATTTTGCTACCTCAATACTTGATTCTGCTTGAATTTCTATCACCTCAAAATCAGGATCCTTAATATCCATATCAAGGCCATGTCTTTCTATAAAATGCTTTCTTGCTTCCTTTGCCTTATCCTTGTTACCTGTAAGATATATTAGTTTTTGCATGCTTTTGTAATAATAATATGGTTTTTGCCTAATAATTCCATAAAAATAACAGTATAATCTCCGCCTTCTTTGAGTTTTAATTTCTTTCTTAATGTTTCCGCTCCTTTAATGAAATGATGAGCTATTATATGAGACCTGTCTATTTTGTGCTTTTTTAGTATTTTTTTGCTGTTTTTTATAGAAAAAGTGTCGTAATCCAAGATTTCAAAAGAGCGGAAAACTTTCTCTGGATAGTGAATTAATTTTTTGGAAGTTAATATGTCATGTTTACTTGATACCTTGGATAATCCGTACTCTGTGGCAACTTCATTAACCAGCCCAGCCTTACTTATGGCCTTGTTGGGGATATAGAGATAACTGCCTATTTCTTCCGTTATCTTTACTCTTTCTATATTGTCATCACTTTTAAAAGATATTCTTTCTTCTAGTATGGTTGCTCTGCGTGTAGCTGTCTTAAGATCTCCAAACCAGAGCAGGGCAGCTTTATTATTATTGTCCTCGGAAACAATCTCAATCTCCGCGGATCCGTTTATCTCCGAAACTTCTTTGTAATCAAAAGCGGGGGATATCTTTATGCAGATGTTCTCTGTTTTTTCTTTTATCTTCGGTAACAGTTCTGCAATATTAGGCTCACTATTATGGAAAGACCTCGTCTTTGTTTTTGCCTCTCTTGTTCTTTGGGGGTCGATAATGAAGGCAGTGGTTTCACCAATATTCTCTTCCGCTTTTCCGTGTATAAACTCAATATTCTTATCAACTCCGTAAACTTTAGCGTTTTGTCTGGCACAGTAAAGATGGACTTCATCCATTTCAACTAATCTAACCTTAAGATGCTCTGCAAGAAAGATGCTGTTGCCACCCATGCCTCCGGTTAAGTCTGTTACTATGCTTCCTGTTTTTTTGAATCTATCAGCAATATATCGGGAAACATTTTCTCCACTACACTGCTCGAGACCTGTGCTGGTAAAATACATCTCTTCTGCTTTAGAGAACTTGCCCTGGGCTTTTTTTCTTAACTTAAGAAGAGTTGCAAGCTCTGCAACAAAAGGAATCTCTTTTTTAGAAAGAGTAATTACCAAAGAGGGGATCTCTTTTATAGAAACATCCTTGTATTTGTCTAGAATTTCTTTTCCTTGAGGGGATGCAAGAAACTGTAGTGCTTCTATGTTCATATATCTTTATTTTCTTTAATATTAGCACTCTCTTTTAGATTTATCCAAAGAAAGCATTTTTTGTTTGTTGTGTTATGCATATAAACACTTATAATATAAATCCATGAATCAAAAGAGAATAAAAGAAATAACCGACTATATTTTTTTAAAATCCAGTCCTCAAAAGACGGATTTGGCTTTGGTTTTTGGCACAAGACACCAAGAGGCCGTTGATAAAGCTTTTCGATTG
>CAZPZV010000020.1:0-9855 GCA_964591185.1 uncultured Candidatus Saccharibacteria bacterium
TTTATTTCCTGCACAATGCTATCGTCTATTCCTTCTATGTATGTCAGATAATCAAAGTTAGGAAAGTAGCTGTAATCAAGGTCTTCGTGTTTATCAAAAACAAAATCCGCATCATACCCCCACCCGCCATATTTTATTTCTTGTGCTATTTCGTACGTAACTCCGGGAAGTAGTTGCAACTCTCCCAAAGAGGCCATGTGTAGCTCAAACCTAACTTCTGCCATATTTTGCTCTTCTATTCTTTCCATAGCATATTTACCGACTACCTCTTCCAGACTACCCACTTCCTTGTAGTATCTGCTTGATACCACTTCATCCACATTACCTTCATTAATTCCGGGAAGCATTTTCAGATCTTCTCTGGATGCACTGTTTATGTTTATCTTTGCTCCCGGTTTTCTTTTCTCTCTTTCTTCTTCCCACTGTTCAGCCAAGCTCTTACAAACATCATAAGCTCCATCTATTGTTCCTGCTATTCCAAGCATCTCGTTACATCTGCGTCTTGCAGGAACATAAGCGGGTATCTCTCTGCACCTTTCGGAAAGATAAGCAAACATTTGCAACACCCAGTCGAGAGTTACTGTATCTATTCTTCCATCCAGAAGGTGTGTTCCTTCATAAGCGCTCTCATCAAGTAAATGAGAGTAGTCGAACTCGGGACACTCAAATGCTATAGGAGAAGATGATATTCTTGGTATTTGGGGAGAAGGGATGTCTATAGCGTCAACGCTTATGCCTGCCGATTCTCCCCAATCTATTTCGCCCAAAGAAACTTGTGGAAAAGTTATGGTTATATCGGGAAGAGGGATCTCAAAAGAAGCTTTCGGGTCAGGTATGTTTATCTCTACCGGAAAACTGGTCTCGATACCTTCTATTTTTACGTTCGGTATTTTCACATCTGCAAACTCCACATCTATTCCGAAGAGCATCTTAAAGTCCTCTTGTTTTGTTCCTATTTCCGCACATATTTCCAAATAAAAACTATAATTACACCGAGCAACACAAGCTTTTCCTGTTGGCCCGAGATTGGAAAGCCTGCTCATTATTTCGGAAATAGAGTTTTCTTCTTCCGGGTCGAGAAGAGCTGCTATGCTGTTGAGGGTGTTTTTTATTTTATTTGCCTCTTCCGGCCTTCCTTCTTTTTCCATTCTTTCCAGCTCAATAGAAATACTTCCTCCCTCTCTCATTTCTCTTTCTATTATGTTGTGAAGAAAAGCAAGCTCTTCTTCGTTTTGCCGGAGAGTTTCTCTTTTTGCAAAAAAGCTATCCTCGTACCACTCCTCTTCCCAAAAGCTCTCTGTAGGAACCTCTCCTTGCTCTTCCATCGGTTCGCAGCTTTTTACCGTTATACTTCCTGCTAGATCACTGCCGACAAGTTCTGTGCCGGCTTGCCTGCAAAGAGATATTGCCTCTTCACAGTTTGCCTTCATAGTCAAACCAACCAGATCTTCCAGTAACCCGGTATTTTCTTCAGATAAAGCCATTCTTTCTAAAATAAGATCAACTTCTTCTAGAATGATATTCATTCTTGTGGGATAGTTTGATTCTGGAGCATCACTGCCTCCCATTGCAGTCATTTTTGAGATATCTAAAGAGTTTGGAGATTCTAGAAAGTGTCCGAAAAGGAAAAAAGAAGAGATAATTATCAGAAGTATTAAAAAATGGTTCTTTGTTTTTTTCATATGTTAATTTGCTCCGCAGCCGTAAGCCCCGGCGATGCTTATTTGTATGTGTGGTTGGGCAAGGTCTTCACCGGTGTTCGGGATTTTGTAACTTACGTAACTTAAAGGGTTGCACTCTTTCGCTGCGCTTATGAGGTGCTCGGCGTTCTCTATATCACTAAAAGATACGGCAAAAGACCTTCTTGTGTCGTTGCAATCCCTTCCCCCGTAGTGTGGAGATATTCTTGTCTGTCCATATACGGTCTCGTTGCTCCAACTACATCCTCCCGGCTGCAACTCTCCAATAAACCAGGAACAAGTTCTTTCCTCTTCTCCCACCAAATAAAGGCGGTGATCGGATATGTAAGAGATTACTCCTATATTAAAAACATCGTCATCATTGCTGCTCTGTTGTTCTAATCTCTTTTCCGTATCATCGAGTCTTTCTCTCATACAAGACAGTTGTTGTTTAAGAGAATAAGAAGCATCGTCATATTGATTAGGGCTATCTTCTTCTTTAATACATCTTACGGATAGCTGATTATCTAAAGGAAAACCGCCTTCATAAACTCCGTCATCCTCGCTTCTTAGTGACCTTGATGTTCCCGCATCCCCTTGGGATACCCAAAAATACGCACGATCATCGAGATCTATAAAACTATCTATGTCAGGCAAATATCTTCCTGCAGGAAGAGCGGAAAAATTCGTTCCATTGACCCCGTTCCACTCTTCATCATCTTTAAGAGCATTAGAGCTGGATCCAAGGGAACCGAAATCTTCTGATGTGGGCAGCCTGTATCCAGGAGGACAAACTTTTTCTGCAGTTTCAAAGTCATACAATCTTCCATATTTTTCACAATTATCAGGGTCATTGTCATAACAACTACTATTTCCCATTTCAGTATCCATATTCTCTTTCATCCAAACATTTTCTCCTATGGAAACGGTTTCAATCTCTTGATCAGAAAGTGAAATTTCATCTTCGCAATACCATCTTTCAACGCACTCTCTTCCTTCATCCCATTCCAGAATATCAAAACCAGGCAAAACGCCAAAGCTTTCTGCGGGGATTATATTGTAGTGAGCGTCTTTGTAGACAGACAAGTCTTCATCGTCAACATGACTCCTTTCAGACAAACCACAACAGAAAATATTTCTTGGATGAGGGTTTTGTATGATTAGGTTGTCGTGTTGATATGCTCCCTTGGCTCTTTCGGCATCAAGAATAACCCATCTTTCATCAACTTCTGATGAGTGACACTCCCAGGCACCTTCTCTTATCTCATCAAAAGTGTTGTTTTCTCTTTCCGCGGTTTCTCTTCCTATCCATCCCTCCACTATTATCGGTGTTCCGTCGTCATCTATGTCGCCCTCATGATTCATGTCGTCCCTTATCTTTATCCGGTCAATATCTTCTTCCACGATAAGATAGCTTTTTCCAGCCTTTGTTCTGTAACCGTTTTCTTCTGTGAGAATATCACTGCTTTCTTTAATCAAAACTCTTTCACCTAAAATGCGGGAAACATCTATCATTATCCCGTTTATCTCTGAAATTAAATCACTAATCTCTTCTTCTAGCTTTTGTATTTCTTTAACCTTTCTTGCTATTTCTCCGGTGCCTTCACCGGATCCATCCGCAGGACCGCCATCAGGACTGGCTGTACCATCACATCTTCCCACGCACTGCAAACAAGGATTGTCCCAATCCATCCACACAAGAGGGTTTGGAATACAAGAACAGTTGGCATCACAACTTTTAACTCCGGCCAGGGCAGCGGACTCGCTCACTTCTTGTACCCTCATAATCAGTTCAGCTATCTTCTCTGCAAGCTCCTCCATTTTTATTATCTGTAAAATAGACAACTCTCTTATTTCATCAGAAACTCTTCCCATATCATACTCGTAAGGGCAGTTTACTCTTAATGTTTGTTCATCCCAAAGAAGACTGTATATATCCAGTCTTTCCCGGGGGTATACTTCTTTTTGCACAAGCGTTCCCCCTATGGAGCAGTAAAAAGACAAAGGGTTTACCGGTGCTCCGGCTATGTCCATCTCTTTGTGTGTTTTTGTTTCTATATTGGCTCCCATTCTTTCGGCTTCATCATATATCCACATCTGCTCTCTCATCGCTGTTAGCCCTTGAGGCTGGCAATCGACCATTCTTTGTTCCAACTCTTGAAATCTTCTCACGTTTTTTTCGAGATCTTCTTTCTCTCTAAGTATTGCATCACGGCGCTCTATCAAGTCTTCGGTTATTTCTTTGTTTATTTCTTCAAGTTCGGTTATTGTGTTTCTTGGTTCTCCGTCATCACCTTCGCAAGGATCCCCATCACATCCCAGAGATGCACAAAGAAATGTTCCGTCGGCACAACGTACTTCTGACTTGTCACAACTACAACGATCGGTTTGTGTTCGCAAGTATTTATTTACCCCGGAAACCCCTACAAGAGTGGGGTTTATCTCCCTCTCTTTTACGATAATTCTTTTAGTCCCCATTATTTCGCTGAAAACCACTTCACGTTGCTCTTTACTGTTTACTCCGTGCTCCAAATAATGACCGAGAGGATTTTCTTCCACTATTAATTCATCTCCCGGCTCTCTTTCGATGGGAGGATGCTCCACAATATCAACATCATCTATCTCTCCCGGGGGCTTGGGATCAATCACTAAAAGAGCGGGATTTATTACTTGTGCAACGACAACAAAAAGAAGTAAGATGGAAAGGCCGAATATCGCAGAAGATATTTTATCGATAGCACTTTTGGTTCTTTCAGGGTTTCCCAGAGAGGTTAAATAAAGAATGCCGCCGTACATGAGCATGGCGACCACAACCAGAAAACCTATTCCTACGGCCAAGGTAAAAAGGTAAGAAATTACTTCTGCTATGCCCGTGTCATCATCAAAATCCAGTCCCGGATAGTCAACTTCCAGTCCTCCTCCTTCTACGCTCACCACAAAAACAAAAGAGAAGAGCAAAACAGTGAGCAGTAAAATTATTTTCTTATTCATTTAAGAAATCTTTGGTTATTTTTTTCCACTCCTCAACAGAAAGACTTTCCGCTCTTCTCTTTGTACTGATTTCGTTTTCCCGCATCATAGTTAAAATATTTGTTAATTGTATCTTTTTTAAAGGTGAAATGTCAAACTGAGAAAAGTTGGTTGAGAGTTGTTTGCGGGGATGAGAGTAACCGATCTTTATCAACTCAAAAAACGTTTCATAAAACTGCTCGTTTTCTCTTTTTTTAAACGGCACTATCTTTATCACAGCAGAATCCACATTAGGAGAAGGCCAGAAACTGCCCCTTTTTACTGTTTTCACTTTTTCTACATTCGCGTACAGCTGCACAAGAGTGGCGAGCATATTCATTTTCGGGGGCTTGGCCATGATTCTTTCTGCCACCTCTTTTTGCACCATCACTGTCATCAAGGAAGGAGGGTTGTTTATCTGCAAGAACCCTCTTATCACTTGGGACGCAACACAGTAGGGAAGGTTGGCTACTACTTTGTAGTCTTTTTCCTTCACCTTTAAAGAAAGAGCATCTTCATCTATCAGTTGTACGTTGTCGTATTTTTGCAGTGTTTCTTTTAGTACGGAAATCATCTTTGCGTCTTTTTCTACAGCAATCACTTTTTTTACTCTTTCTGCAAGAAAAACGGTAAGAGTGCCCGCTCCCGGACCTATTTCTATAACCGTATCTTTCTTGGAAAGCAAAGAAGAGGAGCATATCTTTAGTAGAGTGTTTTTGTCTAACAAAAAGTTCTGCCCCAGAGATTTTTTGGGAATTGTGCCGTGTTTTTCCAGCAAAGCTTCCAGCGTCTTCTTTTCTGTGAGATCCATAGAAAAACTATAGCAGTTATTGACTTTTTTTTACAGGGTGGTAAAATTTCACAATCAGAAAAGCTTAAGTTATTCATATCTCTAGCAAGAAACACTTCCGGAGAAGGTCCGCAAGTGAAATGATGGAAAGAAAAGGGAAAAAGATATTCCTCTTTTCAGTAGTGGTTTTATTTCTTTTTTCCTCCTATTTCTTTATTAACCCCTCTCTGTTTCAGGGAGGATTTTCTTTTTCCGAGAACAGCTCCGATTCGTCTCTTTTCCTTTCTCCGCAAAACAGTTCTTCCATGAACTTTAAGGACATCTCTTTTACTGAAGAGAACAGCATAACAGCAACATCTGCTCCTTACTTCACTGAAGGGCAGGTGCTTGGAACGCAAACAGAGAAGAGAAGTTCAATAGTTTCTTACAAGGTAGAAAGAGGTGATACGCTGGCATCCATTGCAAGAGAGTTCAGAATAAGTGAGGACACTATAAAGTGGGCCAACAGCGTAAACGAAAAAAGTTTAAAAACTGGAGACGAGTTGCTTATCCTCCCTACAACGGGAGCTTTATACTATGTACAACAAGGAGACACCTTGAGTACTATTGCGGAAAGACACAAAGCGAGCAGCAGAGAAATAGTTTCTTTTAATAATATTGAGGAAGGATCTCAAATAAGGCCTGGTGACCAGCTCATCATTCCCGGAGGAGAGAAACCGAAGACCATTGTCCCGCAAAGGCCGGGAACCCACAGAAGCGGGTTTGTTTCCGTCACTCACGGAACGGTAACACAAAGCGCTCATCCGGGACACAGAAATGCTGTTGATATCGCCAATGCTTGCGGAACCCCTCTTTATGCCGCTGCTTCGGGAGTGGTAACGAAGACAGGACATGATCCACGATTAGCAGGCAACTATGTTTGGATAGACCATGGAAGCATAAACGCTCTTTATGCGCACATGCGAAACATTCACGTTTCCACTGGACAAAGAGTTTCCGCAGGACAACAGATAGGAACCATGGGCAACACCGGATATACAATAGGAGCTACCGGTTGTCATCTTCATTTTGAAACAAGAGGATCTAATCCTTTCTCTCACCTGCAAAGAGGACAAACAATGCGCTAAAATCCTCGAAAGAGGTTTTTTTCTTTCTCTTTTAATGTTATTATTTTGGTATGAACGAGAAAGAACCATACATAGAAAAAAAAGAATCTGTTCCGGAAATTGAAAAGCCGGAAAAAAAGATTGCTTCCACAGAAAAAGAAGCTATCAAAGAAGAGATAATAACTGCCTCAGAAAAAGAGCTTTTAAAAGAAGAAAAAAAGGAAAAAGAAGAAGCAAAAAAAGAAGTTGATAAACTCATGGAAGTTGCGGAAAGAGAAGGTGTTTCCGTTGCTATTGATATGGCAAGAAAAATGAATGACGCTCTTGTTCTTGATCTTCTTCACGACACTATTGTGGAGAAGTATTATCACAAAAAAGAAAAACAATTTCACAAAAAAACAAAAAATAATCTTAAAGAAAGCTTAAAGAAAACACTTTTTCTGGTAAGAATTCCTCAGTACAAAGAAGAAGAGAAAGAAGAAACAAAAGCTTTCATCGAAAGGATGGAGCATGTTTATTCTCAGCTTCTTTCTTTAAACAAAGAAAGGGGGCTGCTAAAAAAGCCACCAAGCATATCACTGGAACTTGCTTCCACTGTCGGAGGAAACGACATATCTTTCTATGTCGCTGTCCCTTCTTTTATGGAAGGATCTTTCCAAAACCACATACAAGGATCTTTTCCTGACGCGGTGCTGGAAAAAAAGACGGAAGACTACACTATATTTGAACCGGAGGGACATGTTTGCGGAGCTTATCTGAAACTTAAAAAAACCCACTACCTGCCCATAAACACCTATTTGCATATGAGCAGTGACCCCTTAGAGGCGGTTACCAACGCACTAACCAAGATCAGTCCCGATGAAGGATCCGCAGTACAGGTACTGGTAAGACCTGCCGGAAAGGGCGCACAAGAAAAAGAAAAGAAGTTTCTGGAGATGATTTCGCACCAAGGCAAAAGCATAAGTGAAGCGGCAGGAATACTAAACGAAGGATCTTTTATAAAAGGACTGAAATTCATTGGTGAAACATTCTCTTCTTCGGAAAAGAAAAACGAAGAAGTAAAGATGAAAGTGGACGAGAAAACACTGAGCTCTATAAAGGAAAGATTGGGAAAACCTCTTTTTGAAGTGAATATCAGAATAATTACAGCATCAAGAGAAAAAGAAAAGGCGGAAGAGATATTAAGCAAAATAGAAGGAAGTTTCGCCCACTTTCTTTCCGATAACGGATTTGAGGCGGTTGATGTAAAGGGCAGAAAGCTAAGAAAACTTATATACGACTTTTCTTTTCGTAACTTTAATTCCAAAAGAATTATGTTGCTCAACAGGGAAGAGGTTGCCAGTGTGTATCACTTTCCGTCGCACCATATAAAAACCCCTTATATAAGCTGGATGAAAACAAGAGAAGCTCCTCCTCCGTCAAATCTTCCGGATACGGGACCGGTTCTTCTTGGTGACTCTGTTTTTCGGGGACAAAGTAATCCTGTTTATATGGCCAGTAGGGAGGACAGGCGTAGGCACTTCTATATTGTGGGACAGACCGGTACAGGTAAGTCTACAGTGATGGAGAATATGATAAGACAGGATATAGAAAAAGGAGAAGGAGTGGGGGTGATAGATCCTCACGGAGAGTTGATAGAGCACACCCTAGCCAATATTCCTAAAGAAAGAATTGACGATGTTGTTCTCTTCGAGCCTTTTGAAACTTCACGTCCTTGTGGTCTTAATATGCTGGAGTGGAGCATACCTGAACAGAGAGACTTTGCGGTCAATGAGATGATAGCCATATTCATGAAGTTGTTTCCTCCGGAGATGATCGGGCCCATGTTTGAGCACTATATGAGAAACGCCATGCTTGCCTTGTCAGCGGACAAAGATGATCCGGGAACACTGGTAGAGATACCTCGCATGTTTACCGATGAAGCTTTTATGAAAGAGAAAGTTGCTAAAGTAACCGATCCTGTGGTGCGTAGTTTTTGGATAAATGAGTGGGGACAGACCACGGAAAAAACCAAGTCGGATATGCTTGGTTATGTTGTTTCCAAAATAGGGCGCTTCATTAACAATGAGATGCTAAGGAACATAATCGGTCAGAAAAAATCATCTTTTGATGTGGAAAATATAATGAACGAGAAAAAGATATTTTTGGCTAATCTTTCCAAAGGACTAACAGGAGAGATTAACAGCTCTCTTCTCGGACTAATCCTTGTTTCCAAGATGCAGATAGGAGCGATGCGCAGAGCAAGAATGCGGGACGAGGAAAAAAAGGATTTCTATCTTTATATGGATGAGTTTCAGAACTTTACTACTGACAGTATTTCTTCCATTCTCTCTGAGGCACGCAAGTACCGCCTCAATCTTATTATAGCCAACCAGTACATGCCTCAGCTAAAACAAGAGATTAAAGATGCAATCATAGGAAACGTGGGAAGTATGGCTTGTTACCGTGTTGGTGAAGATGATGCTGCCTTTTTAGAGAGCAAGTTCAAACCGGACTTCTCTAGCAACGATCTCACCAACTTAGACAACTACCACTTTATCTTGAAAACGGTGATTAACAACAACATATCTTCTCCTTTTAAGGTAAAAGCGAGAAGAGGGGAAGAAGGAGATTTGCAGATAGTTGATAAAATAAAAGAGATATCCAAGCTAAAATACGGGCGTTTGCGCGTAGATGTAGAAGAGGATATCGTTAAAAGATCCAATTTTAAAGCCTAGTTGCACCTCTTACAAACTTTTGTTTCCGGTATAATAGAGAGTCTTTCATGGGATATATCCTCTCCACACTTCTCGCACTTTCCGAAATCACCTTTATCTATTTTTTCTAGCGCTTCGTTGACTCTTTTTAATTTCAACTCTAAAGCATGTTCTACAGAAAGGAGAGAAGAGTACTCCTCTACTTCATCGGCGCTCTCTTCTAATCCTCCCTGGAAGTCAGGGAATTTTGTTTTCCAATCTTCTTCCAAATCATCATTTTTCTTGGCAAAAGTTTCCAGCGTCTCTTGCAGAGAATCTCTGCTTTCTTCAAGTTTTGTTTTTAATTCTTCTATTTGTTTTTTGTTCATCTTTTATAGTCTACGAATTATGGTTTTAATCCCCTCAAGCGACATGGCGAAAACGAACCGGCTACTCGTTATCGTGTAATACAAGCCCACATCTTCAAGGTATGCTCTGTGAAAAGAAACTTTGTCTTTTTCCACCCAACCGGTAACTCTTTTTTGTTTTTCCTCATCATTCTCGTTTGCTTCATCGTTTAAATCACCGTTCTCTTC
>CAZPZV010000021.1:0-7848 GCA_964591185.1 uncultured Candidatus Saccharibacteria bacterium
TCACGCAAAGTAACTGTGTCTTCTTCAAAATCAACAGTAAGGCAGATAGGTGTACCTATCTCATCCTGTCTGCGGTAACGTCTGCCGATAGAACCTCCATCATCATAATCACAAACAAAAGATTTACACAAAGACTCGTAAATCTCCGTCGCCTTCTCATTCTGCTTTTTAGTTAACGGAAAAACAGCAACTTTGATAGGAGCAATAGCAGAAGGGAAACGCATTACTACTCGATCTTCTTCTTCTGCATAATGTTCTACCAACACGGCTAAAACAGTTCTGTCCAACCCGAAACTGGGTTCTATTACATGAGGCCAGTACTCTTCTCCTGTGTGTGGATCACGATACTTCATATTTTCTTTGCTATTCTTTTCATGGTTACGCAAGTCAAAATCAGTACGGTAAGCAAGTCCATATAACTCGTCAACACCGAAAGGAAAACGGTACTGGAAGTCAATTGTTTTTTTAGAGTAGTGTGCAAGCTCATCAAGAGGAACATCCAGTTCTACAATGTTGTCACGAGAAAGACCAAGAAAGTCTGTCCAAGAAAGCACTTCTTTTCTCCACTCTTCAAAGTACTTCTCCCACTCCTCTTCCCGCACAAAGTACTCTATCTCCATCTGTTCAAACTCTCTTGTGCGGAAGATGTAGTTCCCCGGAGTTATCTCGTTACGAAACGCCTTTCCTATCTGCCCTACACCGAAAGGAATCTTTTTGCGTGAAGTAGTGGCAATGTTTTTAAAGTTAACAAATATTCCTTGTGCTGTTTCCGGACGGAGATAAGCTTTTCCACTCTCATCATCAACCGGACCAACAAAAGTTTTAAACATCAAGTTAAAATCACGAGACTTTGTAAAGCTATCCTTTTCTCCGCAAGTAGGACAAACACCCTCTACATGGTCCTCACGGTGACGCGCATGACACTTTTTGCAATCCACCAAAGGATCAGAAAAACCACTAAGATGTCCCGAAGACTCCCATATCTTAGGATTAACGATAATAGCACTGGAGAGACCAACCATGTCACCGCGGGAGCGCACGAAACGATCCCACCAGCTTCTCTTGATGTTCTCCAACAACTCCACTCCCAAAGGACCGTAATCCCAGGCATTAGCCATTCCTCCGTAGATAAGGGAGGAAGGGTAGATAAATCCTCTTCTTTTACATAGTGAAACTATTTCTTTCATAGATCTTCAACGGTTAAACTTTCCGCTCCACCGGAGATAATCTTTTCCGTTTTCATATCCTCGCCGGTAATAACCGCCTCGGAGATTAACTCTTCCACATCATCTTCCGGAGTAAGTGTCACTTCAAAAAACAACTCTCTTTCTGACTCTTTTTCCAGTGTCTCTATGTCCCAAACAACCTCCCTGCTTTCGCTGTCAAAAGAGAGAGACATGTCTTCCGGGTAAGTCTCCCCGGTAATCTTTGCTCCTTCGGGAAGTGTCGCTCTCACTCTCAAGTCTTCAGTATCAGTAAAGTGGTTTTTTGCCACAAAGCGAACCGTGTAGTTGGTGGGCACGCCTTCCTCGAAAGGAAAAGGGCCTCTTTCCTCAAAGTGCTCGCTCTGCAAAGAAACCTCCTGCATAACTTCCAGTTTCGTATTTATCTGCGTGACAAAAGTTTCTGTAGCACGGTCCAGCGTAATATCCAGCTTTAGCTCCGGATTAGTGGGAAGATCCTCTCTTATCTTCGCCCAGAAAGAGAGAGAACCCTCTTCACCGCTGGCCAGGTAACGCAAGTAGGGATCAGCCGTGTGACTCCAGATAAGGGTTCCTGCCTGAAAGCGTCCCTTCAAAGGCTCCACTTCTTCAAAGTCAACCACGCTTCTGTCCAGATCAATCATCAAAAAGAGGTTCTCCATAGACTCTTCTCCGATGTTTTTAAAGAATATCTCGTAGTAGACAAGCTCTCCGGGATTGGCAACATAGTCCGGATACTCGTTTGCTTCCATAGAGATGAAAAGCGAGGGTCTTGCTATGCTCGTTCCTCTTGAAGTCTCCTTGATGGGAATAAAGGTGTTTCCTCTCCAGATACCAAGCACCGCACGGAACACTTTCGGATCCCGAGGCTCCCCTTCCAAAGAACCTTCTATCTCAATCACTCCTCCTTCACCGCGATTCAACACGGGAAGATTCCACTCGTTATCCTCTCCTTTTTTTGGAGAACTGCCTGTATAGGTAAAGTCGGAAGGAAACTCTACGCGTGCTTCCATGTTTGTAAGCGTGTAGTCTACGTTGGAAAAGTAGCGCAAACGGAAAAGATTCTCTTTTTCCGGCTCTACGCTGCTGGGAATCTCAAAATCAAAGTTTATGGGCACACTGGTGATTATCGCCGTGTGCTCTCTTTCCGTTTCATAGCTCACATTTAAATTACGTGGTATATAACTAATCCAAGCTTCGGCAATAATCGCCTCTCTTTCTTTACCAAAAAGACGTGCGGAAAAGTCTATACTTCTCTCTTCTCCCGGGCCGATATTCCCCAGATCAACTTCCCGGCGAAGCTCGCCTCTTTGCACAATATCGTCATTTTCCTCTTCTTCCGGAAAAGAGTTTTCCGGGTACTCAAAAACAAGCTTGGCATCCTCTAGACGGATATCCCCGTTGTTTTTGTAGTAGACTTTGTAGTCTACAACTTCTCCCAACCTAACCTCCTGTGGAGCGATTATCTCAAAACGAACATCATCTGTAGAAAAGATGTTTCGCTCGTAGTAAAACCAACCCACAGAAACAGTTATGGCGGTGATGATAAATAGTATGAGTATTATTTTTTTCATTGTTTTTCCAATAATCCTGAGTAAAGATACTCTTCCAGTATACGACCAAGAAGGGAAGAGTTTTGTCTTAGAGCGAACTGCGTGTCCGAAGAAAACATCTGTTGCAAAACACCCGCGTCTCCTAAAAAGAGACAGCAAGGGGTTACAACAGAACAACTCTCACAAACCACTCCGCTCAAAGAAGGAGAAAAGTAACTCTCGCCATTAACCCCGCCCTTACAAACAACACACTTTTCGGTTACCGGACGGTATCCCAAAAGATCCAGTAAACGGAAAGAAAAGTGGGTGTGTATAAGGGAGATTTCTTTAGCGGAAAGATCACGCTCCTCCACCTCATTCATTGTTTCTAAAAGCAGATCGAACACCCTTTTTTCTCTCTCTTCTCCGTGGATAAGAGAGAGAAGGGTTTCCGACATGCGATAAAAAAGGGACAACTTAGCCAAATCCTGACGCGAACGGGTAAAGTTAAAAAGACCAACCACGTCAGTGAGTGTATTATAACTTTTTCCTTGAATAAATCCAACCTCCACCAAAGAAAAAAGACTCATGCCCATGTGCAGCTTTCCTTTACGGATAGAGCGCCCCATGACAGATACTTTTCCAAACTTTTCTGTATAAAGGGTGTAAAGCTTATCCGCCTCCCTAACAGAAATGCTTCGCACTATGACTCCTTTAGTGTAGTTATGCGTAAACATTTATAGCAAAAACAACTTCTCCCTCAGCAAGTTTTACCTTTTTCTCAACTAAAACGCTCTCTTTTCCTTTCTCCTCTAAACTAACAGCCAAAGTTTCTTTCATTATCTCTTTCTTGTTTCTTTCTATCACACCGGTAAATTTATCACAAAACAGATTTATCTCTTCTTGAGGGGTAAGATTGGCCGCTTTACGCAAGCTTTGCACACAACGGATTATCTCTCGTACCTCGCCTTCTTCTTTCAGCTCCTCGGTCATCTCCAGTGAAAGCTCTACCTTCTCTCCGTAATGCACCTCCTTTACATTTACTTCGTCTTTAATAATGCCGAGCAGTTCTTGTGGTATGTCTTTTTTCACCGTCAGAGAAGAGAGTGGCTGCCTTATCTTTATCCCTGCATCAGCACGTTGCTTTAAAGCTTCCGATACAGTTTCACGCACACTGTTCATATTAAAGAGCAACTCCTCGTCTACTTCTTTTTCAATTTCAGGAAACGTCTCTAGGTGCACAGAGAGCTCACCGGTAAGTTCACGGTAAACATGTTCTGAGATAAAGGGAGCGAAAGGAGCAAGCATCTTCGACAGCTCCACCAGTACGGTATAGAGAGTAGAAAAGTACTCTTCTTTTCCTTCTTTGAAGTCTTTTCTTGCTCTTCTGATGTACCAGTTAGAAAGATCATCAACAAAAGAAACCAAAGACCTGGAAGCAACGGTAAGATCATACCTTTCCATCTCCTCTGTTACTTGCTGATTAACTTCTTTTAGTCTGGAAAGTATCCATAGATTGAGTGGTTCGGTAGCTTTAACATCCGATCTTTTGCCATAGGAGTTAAAAAAGGAAAAAGAGTGATAAAAGGTAGAGATTACTCTGCCGTAGTACTCTTTTACACGGTCAGAAGAGAAAAGGTAATCTTCTCCTATGGGAGTGGAAGCAAGCAAGAAGAAACGTAAAGAGTCCGCTCCAAAATTACTGAAAACCTCATCCATCGTCGGATAGTTGCCTAACTTCTTAGAAAGCTTCTTTCCTTCCGCATCAAGCACAAACCCGTTCACGATAACATTGCGGAAAGGAGGTAGGTCTTTGCCTAGCCCCACATCTTCCACGGTAAGCGCTGTGGCCAAAACGTGAAGGGTATAGAACCATCCGCGCGTCTGATCAACTCCCTCGGCAATAAAGTCCGCGGGGAAAGTTTCTTCCACCATTTTTTTATTCTCAAAAGGATAGTGCCACTGTGCATAAGGCATTGCTCCGGATTCAAACCAGCAGTCAAACACTTCTTCCACTCGTTTCATTGTCCCTCCACAGTCACAATCAAAGTTAACTTCGTCTATAAAAGGACGGTGTAAGTCATCCATCTCTCCAACTTCTTCCCTACTGGCCACTACACGAAACTTGCCGCACTTTTCACACTCCCAGATGGGAATAGGTGCACCCCAGAAACGGTTACGCGAAAAAGCCCAGTCACGAGCGCCTTCAAGCCACTTGCCAAATCTGCCATGTTTAATGTGATCAGGTTGCCAGAAGATCTTTTCATTATTAGAAAGCATCTGCTCTTTTATCTTGGTCACTGCAATGTAGAAAGTTTGCAGTGCATAGTAAACAAGAGGAGTATCACACCTCCAACAGAAAGGATAACTGTGAGTGATCTCTTCCTGCTTTAATATATGTTTTTCCAGCTCGGGAACTCCTTCTCTTATGTCTCTTCCTTTCATTTCTCCGAAAAGAAATTTACCTCCTTCATCAACGGTGTGCACAAAAGGCAAATCATGAGCCTTCCCCAAATTGAAGTCCTCCTCCCCGTACATGGGAGCGATGTGTACCACTCCCGTTCCGTCTTCATCACTGACAAAGTCAGCGGAATATACACGAAAAGCGTTCCCGTTGTCTTCTATAAAAGAGAAGAGCGGCTCATACTGTAATCCAACCAATTCTTTGCCTTTCATCTCCCGCAAAACCTCTCCCTCATCATCAAAAGCATCTTTCACTCTTTCTTTAGAAAGAATAAACTTTTCCCCAAGATAAGAAATGAGGACGTAAGAGAGTTCCTGATTTACCGCCAGAGCGACATTCCCCGGAACAGTCCAAGGAGTAGTAGTCCAAGCCAAGAGAAAGACACCGTCAAACTCTCCTCCTCTCACTTTAAATTTTACAAAAATAGAAGGATCTTTCTTTTCCGCATATCCTTGATTTACCTCGAAGTTGGAAATAGGCGTCCCACAACGGGTACAGTAAGGAGTAACACGATAGTCACGATAAACAAGATCACGATCGTAGAGCTGTTTAAAGACCCACCACACTGACTCTATATAGTCATTATCCAGTGTAGAGTAAGAGTTGTCGTAATCAGCCCATCTGCCCACTCTTTTTAATACCCTGGCAAACTCATCCACACAGCGAAACACGGTACCGCGACACTCCTGATTAAACTCCATTATACCCATCTCCTCTATCTCTTTTTTGCTTTTTATCTTTAACTCTTTTTCTATGAGGTTCTCTACAGGAAGACCGTGACAATCCCAACCCACACGTCGGGGAACTCTAAAGCCACGCATAGTCTTGTAACGCAAAACGGCATCTTTTATGGTCGTAGCCAAGATGTGACCGTAGTGCGGATTTCCCGTAGCGAAAGGAGGCCCGTCATAAAAACTGAAAACCGGCGCATCTTTGCGCCTCTCGATAGACTTTTTAAATATCTCTTCTTTGTCCCAGAATTCTAATACTTCTTCTTCTATTTTAGATAAATTCATATTACATTTTTCGGGGAAGCGAAATAACGAGTAAGTGTAAAGCGTTACGTAAAAGAACAAGAGTTGCCTCCGTAACAGCCATACGCTGACTGCTTCCCACTATTTTATTTTTCTCATAAAAAAGATTATAACTACGGGCCAAGCGATAAGCGAAAGCGGCGATAAGATTAGGAGAGAAGTTTTCTGCGGCATCCTCTACCGCTTCTTTAAAGCGCATCATCTCCCGCACCACATCTGCTTCTTCAACCGAAAGACTGTCAAATCTCCCGTAATCTCCGCCCTTTTCCAGGACACTCTTACAGCGCATCGCTGTGTACTGTAAGTAAGGACCGGAGTCTCCCTTAAGACTGAGTGCCTCATTCCAGTCAAAGACCACGTTGCGGTTACGGTGTACTTTCAACGCACTATACTTTACCGCTCCCACTCCTACAATTGTAGCAGTTTCCTCTTTATCCTTCAAAGCTTCGTCTTTAATTAAAGAAAGCGCTCTCTTCTTTGCTTCTTCTAAAACATCATCTAAGTGCACTGTGCGCCCCATGCGCGTGGACATCTTTCCTTCTTTTAAGCTAAGCATGCCGTGAGAGACATGAACAAAATCACTCTCTTTTCTCCACCCGAGCATCTCTGCGGTACGAAAAACCTGCTTCATGTGCAGTGACTGCTCGTTACCTATCTCGTAAACAAAAAATTGCGGATTAAATCTCTCGTTGCGGTATTTTACTGCCGCCAAGTCACGGGAGAAGTATGTAGTACTTCCATCTGACTTTAAAAGCATTGCCGGAGGCATATCATCAAACTCTACGATAAGAGCTCCCTCACTCTCGCGTGCGACCACTCTCGCCTCATCTATCACTTCAAAGACAGAGTTAAGGTAGAAACTCTCACCGATAATGTGCTCTATGCTTACATCAAGCAGGTCATAGGTTTTTTGAAACTCTTCCATGCTCACCTGCACGCAAGCTTTCCATATATCCGAAACTTCCTCTTCTCCCTTCTCCAGTAAAGAAAAGTACTTTCTGGCCTCCTCTTCATCTCCTTCTTCTTTGTGAAAACGAACATAGAGCTCTTGCATCTTCTCAATAGTCAGAGAAGAAACATCCAAGTTTTCTTTTTTAATCTGATAAATTAATTTTCCAAACTGTGTTCCCCAATCACCCAGATGGTTGATAGACTCTACCTGCCACCCCAAGTGACGGTAGATGCGGGATAAAGATTCGCCAATAATGGTTGATCTTAAGTGAGTAATGCTAAGCTGCTTTGCTATATTAGGAGAAGAGTACTCCATCACCACAACTCTTCCGTCTTCTTTTTTTCCGTAATCATCCCTTTTTTCCAAAACAGAAAGAACTTCCTCTTTCAAAGCCTCTTTACTAATAAAAAAGTTAACAAAACCTCCTTGTGCCTCCACTTTCTCAAAAAGAGGGGAGGTAAACTTAATACTAAGTTCTTTGGCGATGATCTTTGGGTCCTTCTTTTCTTTTTTGGCCAGATGAAAAACTCCGCAAGCATAATCACCAAAGCCTTCCGGAGGGTTCTCCAGCTTGAAATCATCTCCTAAAACCTTCTCTACTTCTGCTTTTACTTTTTCACGCATTAGTCTTAATTCTATCTCATTTTCACCTTGTTGTCTATTT
>CAZPZV010000022.1:0-7587 GCA_964591185.1 uncultured Candidatus Saccharibacteria bacterium
AAGTATAATGGAAAGCCCGATTATTGTCCAAACGATTATGCTTTTTGCCTTGTTTACATTCTCCGGATTCGCTCCCGCGGTAAGATAGAAAAATGCCGCGATAATAAAAAGAATACTGGAAATTGGAATGGCAACCTTGATTGCAAAATTAATAAGAGCCGTGGCAATCTCTTCAAGAGTATCAAATTCTGTTAAAGGATTTGTTATCGTCACCGCGCCATCATCGTCATCCCCCAAAACAACAGACAAAGGAGAAAGAAAAACCAACAAAAGGATTATTGTTAATAGTATTTTAGTTTTTTTCATACAAGTGGGCATAGTGATAAACTCCTGCGTCAACTTCTTCTTTAAAGATAAACCCATTCTCCTGCGCCAAGCTTCTTACTTCCTCCGCAGAAACCCTCTCTTGCGGTCCACCGGGAGCGTTGGGCAACCAGTCAACAACAAGCATCTGTCCTCCTTTTTTCAAAACCCTTTTCGCTTCTTTTATTATACTACTTTTATTTTCAGCTTGAAAGAGGATGTTGGAAACAACCACCATATCAAGAAACTCGTTTCGCAAACCGGAACCCTTTTCCAAGTCGGCACGAGTTACACGTATGTTTCCCAGTCTCTCCGAATTTATCTTGCTCTTTAGTGCAGAAAGAGACTCTTCCGTCACGTCTATAGCATATATTTGTCCGTCTTTTATTTTTTGCGCCAGAGGGATACTCCATCCACCCGAACCACAACCAAAATCAGCAACACTCATGTTCTCTCTTAGAGAAAGAGAAGATATTATTTTTTCCGGATTCAAAAAAGCCATACTATAAACAGATTACAGAGGCGAGTTTATCACCTTTATCAAGTTTCATCACCGTTACTCCTTGTGTTATGCGCGACTGTTTGGGGATATAGTCAATCCCTGTTCTGATCACTTTTCCTTGACGGGAAATAGCCACCAGATCCCCTCCATCAAGAATCACTCTTACCGAGATAACGTCTCCCACCTTTTCCCAGTTCTTTATCGTCTTTACTCCCACACCTCCTCTCTTTTGTGCACGGTAACTGCTCAGTCCAACCCTCTTTCCGTATCCGTTCTCTGTGATAAGTAGGAGATCTCCTTTCTTGGCTACCTCTTTTTCCACAACAGACATATCAGCCATAGCATCTCCCTTTCTTACAACAATACCCCTCACTCCACTTGCCTGTCTTCCCATGGCACGTACATCCTTTTCGTTAAAGCGTATTACCTGACCTTTTGCCGTAGACATAAATATCTCATCGCTACCCGTGGTCTTTCTTACCCGGCACAGTTCATCTCCCTTGCGCAGAGTAATGGCGATGAGCCCCGTTTTGCGAATATTATCAAAATCCTTTAGAGGAGTTTTCTTTACCAGGCCGTTTTTAGTACACATGATAAGGTTTTTTCCCGTGTCTCCTTTCTCTTTTCTTTCCAAAGGAATAACAGCCAAAACTTTTTCATTGGAAGATATCTCCAGGAAGTTGAGTAACCCTCTTCCTCGTGTCGCTCTCGCTCCTTCCGGAACAAGATAGACAGGGACGCTGAAAACTTTCCCACTGTCAGTAAAGAAGAGCAGGTAGTCGTGTGTCATCGCTTCTATAAAGTGATCCACTACGTCATTCTGTCCCGTTTTCATTCCCAAAAGACCTTTTCCTCCTCTTTTCTGCTCTTTGTAGATGGAGGGATTAATACGTTTTATGTATCCTCCTTGAGTTATGGTAACAATGGTTTCCTCTTGAGGGATAAGATCTCTTTCACTTATCTTCCCCACACCCTGATCGAAAACCTTGGTTCTTCTCTTGTCTCCGAAAAGCTCTTTTGCTTCCAGCAGCTCTTTTTTCACTACTCCTTCTATCTTCTTTTTGCTTTTCAGTATAGCCATGAGCTCTTTGATAAGCGCTTGTTTTTCTTTCAGCTCGTTTTCTATCTCTTCTCTTTCCAGTTTCGCCAGCTTGTGTAGTCGCATATCAAGAATGGCGTCCGTCTGTACTTCAGAGAACTTGAATTTGGCGATAAGGTTCTTTTTGGCGTTATCCCTACTTTCAGACTTCTTAATTATCTTTATCACTTCATCTATATGGGAAAGGGCTTTGTGTAATCCTTCCAATATATGTGCTCTTTCTTGCGCCTTTTCCAGTTCAAAACGCGTTCTTCTCGTCACCACCTCTTTTCTGTGCTCCAAGTAGTTGCTTAGCATCTCCACCAAACTAAGAACTTGCGGTTGTATGCCATCTACAAGAGAGAGCATGTTTAGGTGAAACGTTTCTTGTAGTGAGGTAAAGTTGTAGAGACGATTAAGTATCTTTTTAGGGAAAGCTCCTTGTTTTAGATCAAGCACCACACGCATACCTTCTCTGTCGGACTCGTCTCTGATGTCCTTTATCCCGTCTAGTTTCTTTTTTTGCACCAGCTTGGCAAAATTCTCCACCATCTTCGCCTTACGTACACCGAAAGGAATTTCCGTGATAACAATCTGACTTTTGTTTTTCTCTTCCACTATATCCACCTTTCCACGCATAACTATGGAACCTTTTCCTTTAGAGTAAGCGGTAATGATATCTTCTTTGTTGTATATCTCACCTCCCGTAGGGAAGTCCGGTCCTTTGATGAACTTAAGCAAGTCTTCCGTGTCCGCCTTGGGGTTTTCTAAAAGATAAACGGAGGCATCAATCACCTCTGAGAGATTGTGTGGAGGAATGTTGGTCATCATTCCCACAGCAATCCCCAAAGAACCATTAAGGAGTAGTTGAGGAATAGGGGAAGGAAGAACTTTGGGTTCTTTTCTGGTACCATCGTAGTTTTCTGTGAAATCAACCGTGTCCTTTTTTATATTCTTTAACATATACTCTCCTATTTTAGAGAGTTTTGCCTCAGAGTACCTCATAGCACTCGGAGGATCCCCGTCAATTGATCCAAAGTTACCTTGTCCTTGTATTAAGGGATAACGCATGGAAAAGTCCTGTGCCATGCGTACAAGAGAGTTGTAGACCGCCATATCACCATGCGGGTGATAACGGGCGAGAGTGGTACCAACAACACTGGCCGACTTCTTGAATCTGGCGCTGTGAGTAATACCATCTTCTCTCATGGTGTAAAGTATTCTTCTGTGTACCGGCTTTAGTCCGTCACGGACATCAGGAAGAGCCCTGCCCACGATAACGGACATGGCGTAGTCTATATAAGAGTCACGCATCTCTTGTGTGATGCTCCTCGATTTAACGTAACCTATTTCTGTTCCTGTTGTTTCTTTTTTACTGCTCTTCATTATTTGTTTCTTCTAAGTTTTTTAATTCTTCTTCTGCTTTTTTAATCCTCTCTTCCAGCTCCTCTTCAAAAAATCTTATTCTCTCTTCCAATTCACCGTTTATCGGAGACCTTTCCATGTTGGAGAAGGGCGGATCACTGAAATCAGCATCACTAATCTTTTTTGCCACCGATTTAGCTTGAAAAACAGCTAAAGGAACAACCACAACAAAAGCGGTGATAAAAATGATCAGTACTTTTTGTCTTTCCGAAAGTTCTTTTAACATATTAAGCTGCTTTTTTCGCTTGCGAAACAAGCGGGACAACCTTCATGTCGTCTCCGGAGAAATCCTTTCTTTGCAAGACAAGCTTCTCTTCCGTTTTTGCTCCTTTCTCCCCTATGGCTTTCAAGAAGTCAGACAACTCGTGAATGTCTACTTTTACTCCGGGAATCTTGTAGTGCATAGGAATAACCATTCTCGGCTCTATCTGAGAGATAACTCTGGCCGCTCCTTTTGCATCAATAGTGTAAACCCCTCCCACGGGAATAAAAAGAACATCAACGCTTCCTATCTTCTCTATCTGTTCGCTACTGAGTTCCTTTTCTCCAAAATCTCCCATATGACAGAGATTTATGTCCTCCGCAAGAATAGTATAGATAGTGTTTATTCCTCTTTCGCTTCCCTTGCTTTCGTCATGAAAAGAAGAGACTCCCTTAATGAATATGTCCTTTACTTCGTACTCTCCCGGACCGTCAATAATAAAAGGTGTCGTTTTAAGACACTTTCTGTCGTTGTGATCGTAATGATCATGAGTGGAGAGAAGAATGTCTGCTTCCATTTTAGGCATCTTCAATCCTATGCTCTCATCGTAAGGATCGATAAGGATGTTGGTCCACTGTTTGGATTTTTTATCCCCTTGTGCTGCTATTTTAAAACAAGATTGTCCGTACCAGTTTATATGCATAATGTTTACATTTTAGCACCCCTCTTGAAAAAATCAAGAAATAATGTAAAATTGCCCTATTATGCTAAAAGAAGAATTAAAAGAAAAAAACCTGCTCGAGATTCCTAAAGAAGGAGAGACAGTGGAAGGCAAGATATCGGGAAAAGCACGAGCTTCCGCCTTTATTGATTTGGGAATATTCGGTACGGGAATAATTTACGGACGCGAGTTTTACGCCGTAAAAGAAGAGCTAAAAGATTTAGAAGAAGGCGACACGGTAACCGTAAAGATACTTAATCTGGAAAACGAGGACGGTTATGTAGAGTGCTCACGCATTCAGGCGAAAAAAGATATCGCTTGGGATGTTTTGGAAGAGAAAAAAGAAAAAGGAGAAACACTCTCCGTGAAAATAGAAGGAGCAAACAAGGGAGGACTTTTGACAAAGATATCAGGAATCCCCAGTTTCATCCCTTCTTCACAGTTGTCCTCGGAAAACTATCCTCGTGTTGACGGGGGAGATTCTTCTCAGATACTCAAAGAGCTTCAAAAGTTTGTCGGCAAAGAGATGGAGGTAAGAATTCTTGATCTTTCCAAAAGCAAGGAAAAGATTATTCTTTCCGAAAAAGTGCAAGAAATGGAAAAGAAACAAGAGTCACTGGAAGAATACAAAGAAGGTGATGTTGTTGAAGGAGAGGTTACGGGAATTGTCGACTTCGGAGCTTTCGTGAAGTTTGGTAGCGGAGTAGAAGGATTGATGCACATCTCCGAACTAGACTGGGGACTGGTAGACGATCCTCGTCAGATACTCAAAGAAAAAGAAAAGATAAAAGCAAAGATAATCAAAATAGAAGACGGAAAGGTTTTTCTCTCTCTTAAAGCTCTAAAAGACGATCCTTGGGGAAGCGTGGAAGAAAACTACAAAGAAGGAGACGTTATAGAGGGCACAGTAACCAAGTTCATCTCTTTCGGTGCTTTTGTGGAGATAGACTCCGGAATCCAGGGACTCTGTCATATTTCTGAGTTTCAAACAAGAGAGAAGATGGAAGAAGCTCTGGAGATAAATAAAAAATACAAATTCAAAATACTCTCTATTAACGCTAACGAGCACCGTTTCAGTTTGAGACTGGTCAAAGATTAGTGTGTCCTCGGCAGGACTCGAACCTGCATCGGTGACTTAGGAGGTCACTGCTCTATCCTGTTGAGCTACGAGGACTTTTAATAATGGGCGACCGACGGGACTTGAACCCGCATTCTCTTGGACCACAACCAAGTGCTTTGCCATTAAGCTACGGCCGCCATACAAGTGCTCTCGGCAGGACTCGAACCTGCACTCTTTTCCTTAGAAGGGAACTGCTTTATCCGGTTAAGCTACGAGAGCATGCCTCCTATTATAGCAACAAAAGAGGTAAATATCAATTTTTAAAGAAGTGTTTTTTATGCTACTATTTTAACCATGAAAAAAATAACCAAAAACTTAAGCAAAAACGTAATTTCTTTTTTTATCATTCTCGCACTGGTAGTGGTCGTCTTTAGCTTAATCGCCTCAGAGTCTTTAAATGATGTGGAAAATGTCACTCTTAACGAGGTGGTGGAGATGATCAACAACGAAGAGGTGGAAAAAATGACCATTGTCGGAAATAAGCTAGAGATAACCAAAAAAGATGAAACAGAGGCGGTAACACAAAGAGAGCCGGGAGTTTCTCTTTACGAATCGCTTAAAGGATTGGGAATGGAAGAAGATAAACTGCAAGCGATAAGTTTAGAGTACAAAGAAGAGCGTGACTGGTCTTTTCTTTATATAATGATGATTCTTCTCTTTCCCTTGCTTATCATCATTTTTATCTTCCGCTCTATGTTTAAACAGGCGAAAGGAGGAGCGATGCAAGCAATGGACTTCTCTAAAGCAAAAGCCCGCCTTTTCGGAGAAGGGGGTATGCCCGGAAAAAACATAACATTTGAAGATGTGGCCGGATTAAAAGAGGCCAAAGAAGAGCTAAAAGAAGTGGTGGAGTTTCTCAGGGAACCAAAGAGATTTCTTGATATCGGAGCACACATTCCTAAGGGAGTACTTCTTACCGGTTCTCCCGGAACAGGAAAGACGCTTCTTGCCAGGGCCGTTTCCGGAGAAGCAGGAGTTCCTTTCTTTGAGATTTCCGGATCAGAGTTTATCGAACTTTTTGTGGGAGTAGGAAGCGGAAGAGTACGAGATCTTTTCAATACGGCAAAAAAGAAGCAACCCTGCATTGTTTATATAGACGAACTGGATGCAGTGGGAAGAGCAAGAGGAGCCGGAGTTGGAGGAGGAAATGACGAAAGAGAGCAAACACTAAACCAGATACTAGTAGAGATGGACGGTTTTAGTCAGGACACAAAGGTAATCGTACTTGCCAGCACCAACCGTCCAGACATACTCGACCCCGCCCTACTACGTCCGGGAAGATTTGATCGTAAGGTCGTTCTTGATCTTCCAGATAAAAAAAGCAGGGTGGATATTCTTAAAGTACACTCTAAAAACAAGCCTTTGGAAAAAAATGTTGATCTAAACGAAGTAGCGGAAAGAACTTCCGGGTTTTCCGGAGCCGACCTCGCCAATCTGGCAAACGAAGCGGCCATCTACGCCGCCAGAAAAAGAAAAGCAAAAGTCGGACAGAAAGAGTTTTTAGAATCCATTGAAAAAGTTCTTCTGGGGCCGGAAAGAAGAAGTTACGCCATGAGCAAAAAAGAAAAAGAGATAACCGCCTATCACGAAGCGGGACACGCCATAGTTTCCTCTTTTCTTCCGGAAACCGATCCGGTAAGAAAGATTTCCATTATCGCCCGAGGACAGGCGGCGGGATACACTCTCAAGGTGGCTTCAGAAGAAACACATATAAAGAGAAGATCGGACATTGTTTCCGAGATGGCTGTACTTCTCGGCGGATACTGTGCAGAAAAACTGATCTTTAAAGAAGTGTCCACCGGCGCTGTAAATGATCTGGAAAGAGCTTCACGTTTTGCCAGAAAGCTGGTAAAGGAGTTTGGAATGTCTTCACTGGGACCGGTTCATCTCGGAGGAGAAAAAGAACACATCTTTCTCGGAAAGGAGTTACATGAAGAAAAGAAATACTCTGAAGAAACAGCAGGAAAGATAGACAAGGAAGTAGCCGGTTTTATAAAAAAAGCAGAGCAGACAGCAACAAAAAAATTAAAAGAAAGAAAAAGCGTTCTTGATAAAGTGGCAAGCACTCTTATGGAAAAAGAAACCCTGGAAAGAAAAGAGTACGAAAAGATAATCAAAGGTAGTGGCAAAAAGTAGTTCTTGTGCTATAATTGCCACGTTAGGGCGCATAGCTCAGTCGGTAAGAGCGCGATTCTTATAAAGTCGAGGTCCCTGGTTCAAGTCCAGGTGCGCCCAC
>CAZPZV010000023.1:0-7494 GCA_964591185.1 uncultured Candidatus Saccharibacteria bacterium
GCAAGCTGGTGCATGGTGTTTATAATAGAAGCATCCTCTGCTCTGTCCTGATAAGTGCTCCAACCAAGCATAATCATTGCTGTAAGAACACCAATAATGGCGATTACCACCATCAATTCGATTAATGTAAAACCCTTTTCTTTTATCATATTTTTAATTAATAATTTTTTTAATAATATCAGTTGACTCTTAAAAGTCAACAAGTTTAATGAAGAACTGCCTGAAAGGAAACCCTCCTTTATACCTCGACTCAAGTATATTATAAAGAAAAGATTTATGCAAAGAAAAACGCTCTTTCTTTTCTCTGTCCCCTTCACTAAAAACAAAAGAAAGCGCTTTAAACAAGTCTTCTGTTGCAGCGGCAGAAACAAAGGAAACATCCTCTTCTTTCTCTGTCTTGCCCAGCTCCTGCATGTAGAGTAAAAATTCCCGATAATCGGGTTGAGAGAGCTCGTTATGCTCTTCCCCTATCTCTTTGAGCAGATCAACCCATTCACTCTCTTTGTCCCTGTAGGTAACAACCATAAGACAACCTCCTTTTTTTACCAACTTCCATGCAGAAAAAAGAAACTCTTTGTACCCCCTCTCAGGAAGAGCGTGGGAGATAAGGATCATGTCAAACTTTTCTTCCATCTCAAAAGGAAAACTGTCTCTTTTCACTTCCAAGCCTTTTTCTTCCAATTTCGCGGAAAACACTTCACTGGGCTCTACAGCCACATATCTATCTACTTCCTTGGATAAAGGAATACTAAGAGAACCGTCCCCCGCCCCGATATCCAAAAGAGAGGAAACGTTTCTCTTTTTTACCGTTTCCAGTACATTTTTCAGAATAACTTTCTTTTCATCCGTACAAGAAAGAAAGTGTTCAAAGTCTTTTTCGTAACTCATTGTAAAAACTCTTTAACCGCCTCACGATAAGCACAGTAGTCACAATCTGTAGATGCTTGCGGAACATTTTCGCTCTCAAGTGTCTTTTTAATATCAAAAAGTACCGGATCCACCCAAGAATCATCTCCGGTATAGGGAATGAGGGTAATATCAAACTCCAGCTTTCCGTCAAACTTCTCCATATCCGTACGACCATTACAGTAGACAAAATAACCTGTATCGCTCACCTGAAGACCGTTCCTTCTTAAAAGCCACTGATAGACCTCCATCTGTCTCTTGTATCCGTCCTGCCACTCTTTGTTTAGTTCCACTATCTCTTCGTTTTTGGAGGTTGCCTTGTAGTCAACAACAATATACTCCTCCTTGGAGTTAATCCACAGATCATCTATCGCTCCAGAGATAAGGAACCCTGTTTCTTCGTGCTTGCACTGCACTCCTTTAAAGTTTTCTCTCCATTTATCTAAATCCTCATGAATTACAGGACGAGCATCAACACCATAGCTCTCAATAAGTTTGTGCGTCTCCCCTTTCTTGCGCAAAAGATCAAACTCTTTCTTTAAAAGAGTGTCTACTGCGCTGTTTAGGGCAAAAGGATATCCGGGAGGACGCTTTACTCCCAACTTGTTGTCTAGATAGAAACAACGAGGACAGTCCAAGTATAGATCTATCTTAGAACGACTCAGTTTGAAGTTCTTTCCTCCGTAGTTATAGGCGCTTCCCCTTTTGGCATTATAGTATTGGGACATTAAGTCTATTATAGCGCAAAAACCTATTTTGAAAACAGGTCTGTGCTGAGATACTTTTCTCCCCTATCCGGTATCACTGTGACTGCACCTTCCAGTTTACTTGCAACAAAGATATTTGCACCCGAGCTCATGCCCACAAAAAGACCCTCCTCGCGTGCAATTTTTCGAGCCATAGAAAAAGCATCCTCTTTGGAAACGTGAACCTGTTCATCTATCAAACCATCCTCATAAATACCGCTGGAAAAATCCTCTTTTTGATTTTGTACTCCTTGTATCTTGTATCCCTGCGGAGGGACAACGGCAACAATCTTTGTTTTAGGAGAATCCTCTTTCATTCTTTTTGCCACTCCCATAAGCGTACCCGAGGTTCCCATGCCCGCTACAAAAAAACGTAATCCGGGATAATCTCTCAATATCTCCAAGGCAAGAGTGTGGTAATAAGCCAAGAAGTTGTCTTCGTTATTGAATTGATCGGCAAACCAGTAAGAATTATCCTTTGCCATTTCCCTTGCTTTCTCTATCGCTCCTCCCGTTCCTAAAGATCCTTCCGTGAGCACCAGGTCCGCTCCCAGTGCACGTATAACCGTCTTACGCTCCTCGCTCATCGCTTCAGACATGACGATGTAGGTCTTGTATCCCTTTTGCGCTCCAATCATCGCCAGAGAAATGCCCATATTCCCGCTCGTTGCCTCAAGTATAATCTTTCCTTTCTTTAACTCCCCTCTCTTCTCCGCCTGCTCAATCATATAGAGGGCTGCTCTGTCTTTTATAGACCCTCCAGGGTTCTGTCCTTCCATCTTCACCAGCAGACCGTTCTTTAACTTTACCATGGGGGTGTTACCAATTGTTTGTAATATGTTTAACATAATTTAAAAACTCCCTTCCGGGAGCTGTCTTTATTTAACTAATAATTTTTATTTTAAAGCAAAAAGCAGCATCCCGGAACAGATTCTAAACAAATACAGCTTTTTACGTTTACCTTCATTGTCTAAACTATATCACAAAGAGAAATAAATTCAACTAATCAAATAAGTGCGGGTTTTTCTTTTCAAACTTCTCCACCAACTTTTTTATCACCGGTATATCCCACTTCTTTAAATAAAAGTAACCGGCAACGGAAGCAGTAGCAGCTCCAGTGGTGTTTAGTATAATATCCCACATGGTGTCCATAACACCCATCCTCGTATCTCCTCCTAGTCCCCGAGCTTTTTGCATGTCTGCTCCAAAAAAGGAGTCAACGGCAAACTCAAATATCTCCCACAGGGCACCGAGCGCAACGGCAAAACAAAAACTGAAAAAAGCGATGAATTTCAGTCCCGCCTTCAGCTTTCCTGTTTTGTAAAGTATGTAGAGTAAAAGAAATCCCGCAAAACCAAGAGCAACTCCGGAAAAAGCGTGCAAAATGGAATCCCACCACCAAAACCTTGTATAGTATCCTCTTACCTCGCCAAGAAAGAGTCCAGAATAAATGAAAACAATGATTACTATCTGAAACTCGGCGATAAGATTTATCTCGTACCTTTGGGCAAAAAACCTGGAGAGAAAGAGAAGAAAAAGGGTAACCAGCGTAACAAAAAGAGCCATCCAGTTTCTTTCATAAAGAGAAAAAGGAATAGCGATAAGAAGAGTGATTAAAATAAAAACGGTGACAACAATATTCACCTTCTCTGCTAATCCTATTTCTTTCCACTTTCTCATTTTTTAGCAATCATTATAAAGTAAGGGGGAAAGTTTCGCGGCTCGAACTTAATCTTTACCTCACTAAAGTATTTCTTTAGAACAGGCAAAACAATAAGTGAAGTTTGATAAACCAAAAACACTCCTCCCGGTCTAATCAAGGACGCTGTATTAGAGATAATCTCTTCTCTTTCCTTTTTCTTCATTAAGGAAAAAGGCACTCCCGAAACAACTGTATCGGCAGCAGTATCCAAATAATCCTCGGCCTTCCTTACGTCCTCATGAAGAGAAAGCAGACGAGCGTCCTTTATCTCCTGCAACTCCTTGAAAAATTCATCGTTTAATTCAAAGGCGATTAGTTTCGCTTCCGAAGACAGTCCTTTTAATATCTCCTTGGTTATTACTCCGTTACCGGCTCCATACTCCAGCACAAGATCACCGGAGACCATCTTACCTATTCTTCTGGAAATATATCCGGAACTGGGAACAATAGCCCCTACACGCCTGTAGTCTTTAATCGCTGCTTTGGTAAACTTAATTATCTTCATACTCCTAGCTCTATAAAGTTTTCTATCAGCTTTTTTGTTGATGAGCCCAGATCCAAGTGGAGAGCATCTTGTGGATCTATCCACTGATACTCCTGCATCTCATCATTCAATACTACTTCATTATCTTCGGCTTTGCCGCAAAAGTCAACAAAAACCATGTGTTTTTCCTTGTAATACTCTTTGGAAAAAACACTCTCCTGAATGCCGATAAACTCGATATTGCTCACATCCATTCCGGTTTCCTCTTTAACTTCTCTTTTTGCACAATCTTGTAAATGCTCTCCATAGTCAAGATGACCCCCGGGAATAGTCCACTTATCTTCCCACTTTTTTTGTTTTGCAAGAAATATCTCGCCCTTGTTATTGTAAACCAACACCCCAACAACTATTTTGGGAAACTTTTTCATAATATTTTTCCCATTATATAAGTATCAATACACCTCCCTTCATCATTTAAAAGACCTTTCTTTTTTGTCCCCTCTATCTCAAACCCGCACTTTTGGGCAATCTTTAGAGAAGCGGCATTTTCTATGGCAACCTCCGCTTCAGCTCTCTTAAACCCTTTCTTTTTTGCATCCTCTAAGGCGTGTGATAACATTTTTGTTCCAATGCCTTGTCCTGTAAAGTCAGGATGAACGCTCCACCCTAAACCAATCCTGTGCCTCAACCTGCTCCCTTTTTTAAAGTAATATCCCAGCGACCCAACTATCTTTCCTGTTTTAGAATCCACGGCAACAAAGGTTTTTGAATTCGATCCAGGAGACAAACTCTTCCTTAATTCTTCAAGCTTTTTGTTTGTATACTTTATCGTTGCAGTATACTTCCATGTACCCCTCTTCACGCCCTCTTTTATTGCTTGAGAGATTTCTGTCTCGTCGCCCAATCGCGCTTTCCTTATTTTAATCATTGGGTTAATTATATTACAAAATGTACCCAAAAATCAATCCTGCAAGCGTTGAATAAAAGATTACAAGCAAAACATAGACCGCTGTTTTCTTGTTGCCTAGAACGCTCCTGATAACCAGCATGTTAGGCAAGCTCAGTGAAGGGCCGGCAAGAAGCAGTGCAAGAGCGGGTCCATCACTCATTCCCTTATCAATCAACTCTCTGAGAATAGGTATCTCTGTCAATGTGGAAAAGTACATAAAAGCACCAAATATGGAAGCAACAAAGTTTGCAAGAAGCGAGTTGTTTCCGACAATACTTGTTACCAACTCCTCAGGCACAAAGGGCATTACAAACCCAGCAATAAACACTCCCACAAACAAGAGAGGAAGAAGCAGCTTGGTAAAGTTCCACGTTTCCGTGAGCCACTGCAGAGTACTCTCTTTTTTAAATTTAAACACTGCAATAAAGACTACAACGGCCACCAAGAGAGCCATTAACGCATACTTTACCATCTCATCTATAGACAGCCCGTTTACAACCAAAAATCCAAGAAGAGCAAGAAAGAAAAAAAATAAAACACTTTTTTTAACTTCAACTCCTCTACTCTCCCCCATAAACAGCTGCCCTTCTTCTGTTTTCTCGCGAAAGATAAGGTGCATACTTATACCCACAAAAACTGCCAGTATTACAGAGGCCACAATCCTTCCCACTCCTATCTTCACTCCCAGTACAGATATGGTTAAAAGTATTGCCGCCACATTTATCGCCGGACCGGAAAAAAGAAAGGTTGTTGCCGGACCAAGTCCCGCTCCCCTTTGCCTTATGCCGGCAAAAATGGGCAAGATAGTACAAGAGCACACCGCCAAGAACAATCCAGAAATGGAAGCCACAGAGTAAGAGATGTACTTTTTCACACCCCCTCCTAAGAAGCGCAGAATAAACTCTTTTTTAACAAAAGTGGCTATCGCTCCGGCAATAAAGAAGGCAGGCAAGAGACAAGTTAGAATATGTTCTCTGACATACTCATTTAAAAGTTCAAGTCCGGAAAGCAAGGCTCCGGTAAAAAGAACTGACTCCAAGGGCATGAAGTAGAAAAAAAGAAAAGCCCCGAGTAGCAGGGCAAAGATCTTCTGGTCTCTCTTGTTCATGCAAGCATCTTCTTTATTTCCTCTACATCAAAAACCTTGCCTGCACCTTTTACTTCCTCGTCAACGACAACGGCCGGAGTGGACATCACTCCATAACCGATTATCTTCTCCATTTCTGTTACATGCTCTATTTGAACATCACCAAGATCCAGCTCGGAAACCACTTTTTTGACATTATCTTCCAGCTGATGACAACTAGAGCAACCCGTACCCAGTATTTTGATAATCATAACTCTTGGAGTAGTTTTTCTAGTTTGTTTTTGTTGTAACCAACAACCACTTCCTCCCCTATAACGGTTACCGGGACTCCCATCTGTCCTGTTTTCTCTTTCATCTCCTCAGCCGCTTCCGGATTTTCGGTTATATCAATCTCTTCATAACTCACTCCTTTTTCGTCTAAAAACTTCTTTACCGCAGGACAAAATGCACATGTTGGTGTAGTATATACTTTTATTTTCATAAATAATCTTAAGTTACAATTTTTTAAACTCCAAAGATGTAGTGATAAGCGAGGTAGAACAAAAGCAACGATCCAAACAAAGTAATCCATGTAATCGCTTTTGAGTTGGCAATCCAAATCTCTTTTGTTAATACCGCCAGTGAAAAGATGACCACTTCAATAAGCATATAGAAGAAAAGATAGAAGAGGACATAAAAGACAAATGAAGCAAGAGGAACCCCGGCTTCCGTCAGTATTCCGGTAAAAGCAATAGGTATTCCCACAGAACACGGAAGCTCTATGATGGTTATCACGGAAGCAAAAATCATGATGTTCGCTGCAAGAGCAAGCGCTCCTTTCTTTGAATCCGCAAAAGATTCTTGAACCTTTTTGGTTGCCTTTATGACAAACCTGTTGGTTGAAGAGTTACAAGTCGGCCCATATCTAAAAAAGCGGTAAAACTCTTTAAAGAAGTAAACTCCTCCAAAGAAAGTCGCCGCTCCGACAATATAGCTAAGCATCTCGGAGTGTCCGACCAGTGATCTAAATAACTGCCCCCACAAGAAAACCAAGGTTCCGTAAACCACTACCGTAGTGAAAATAAAAAGTCCTCCATAAAAGAAGATCTTTTTTCTTGACTTGAAAACAAGAACGATGGAAAGAATTAGAATTAATGCGCCAATAGAGCAGACATTAAACCCGTCCAAAGAGCCAAGCGCTGCGGTTTTTAAAGGAAGTGACCATTCACTTATATCTACATCTATGTTTAAAATCGGAATGCGAACCATGCAACAATCCTCATCCACTATCTCTCCTTCCAGTGCCCTTATGATCCTATCCTTGTGGTCTTCCGTAAAATAGGAAAACTGAAAATAATTATCACCGATAAAAGTTGTCGGCGCCATAATCTTGGGATCTTCCACTCCGTGCATTGCAGCTACCTCCTCCAGTTTTTCAAAATCACTAATAGAATAGATCTTTAGCTCCATTTGCGGATAGTCGTCTTTGATTGACTCCATGAACTCTTTCTGATCTCTGCAAACCGGACAAAGTCTATCCTCAAAAAAGTATACCGTAATCTCCTCCTCAGGCTCTGCACTCTCTTCTGCAAAAACAAAAGGAGAGAACAACATAAAAGAAACAACTATAAAAGAAAGTAA
>CAZPZV010000024.1:0-7270 GCA_964591185.1 uncultured Candidatus Saccharibacteria bacterium
TGTTGTTAACAAGGATTATGTGGAGGCTAGTGTCGGGGCAAGTTCGGGAGGGGGTTGCGATAGTTACACATATACCTATTATAACTCAAACGATTTCGCATGCGTGGCTAAGACTACTTGCGCGCCGGGCTACGATGGCACCAACCATGGACAAGCTACATTTAACTCAATCACTGTGAGCTACGGGTACAGTCCGGATCGTCATTGTCTGGTATCATGCACCCGTTGCCCTTAATTTTGTGCTAATTTAACCATGTAAATGGTTTATCATTGGCCAATGGTTAACCATTGGGGATTATTTTCAAAAATCAATAATATATGAACAACAAAAACACAATTGTAATCATTGCGGTGCTGGTAGCTTTGCTTCTTATCTTCTTTTTGGTGTTTATGATGAGAAGTTCGGAGGAGGGCGCGGAAAGTGTTCTTGATGATATAAACAGGGAGTGTATAACGGCCGAAGAAGAGAAGACTGTCAGGGGAAGCTCTATGTCTCCGGTGGTTGAAGATGGTGATGTTGTACAAGCACTGTTTAGTTACTATATGTGCAATGAAGTGGAAAGGGGAGATGTGGTTCTTTATCGTTACTCCATGGAAAGAGATCCGCTTATCAAGAGTATTCGGGGTCTTTCAGGTGACAGCTTTAGTTTAAGCGAAACGGAAAACGGATGGAATATTTTAATTAATGAGAGCGTACTGGAAACAAGTGAAGGTGATCCTTATCTGCTTTCCGAGAACAGGAAAGAGATGCTTTCTCTTTATGAAAGAGATTACGAGGGAGTTATCCCGGATGACGCCTATCTTATAATGAGCAACGTTTCTTCTGGAGCAATGGACTCCACCCGCTTCGGTCTGGTTCACAAAAACGACATCGTAGCAAAAGTTTTTCAATAGTCTTTTGCTTACATAACGGAGAATTGAAAATGGGCCTTCGAGCTCATTTTTAATTACACTTTAAAGAAAAGAACGTTGTGCTATAATTGACTTGTTATTCCTTAGACTTTAAAATAAAAAACAATGAGCAAAAAAGAGACAAAAAATAAAGAGTCTTACGATGAAGGTCCTTTACGTGAAATAAAAGTACGGGTTGTTGGTGTCGGAGGAGGAGGGGGATCAATAATCTCCGGAATATCTTCCAGCTTAAAGAGAGTTCTTTTTACTGCGGCAAATACGGACTCCCATGCCTTACAGGAGGTGACAAGAAAGAAAAAGATAAAGAGCTTTCATTTCGGAGCAAAGATTACCGGGGGACTTGGAACGGGAATGGATCCTCATTTGGGCAGAGAGGCGGCAAACGGCTCTATTGAGGAAGTAAAAGAGCTTTTTAAGGGACAAGATATTGTCATACTGGTGGCCTCTCTCGGAGGGGGAACGGGATCGGGAGCACTACCTATTTTTGCTTCTGCTGCCCGTAAAACGGGAAGCATTGTTTACGGAGTATTTACTCTCCCTTTTTCTTTTGAAGGAGAAAAAAAGATGAATATATCAAGAAAGGCGATAAAGGAAACCGCCCCTTACCTTAACGCCATAACCATTCTTCCCAATGACAAGATATTTAAAGTAGTGGACAAGAGCACACCTTTAAAGGATGCACTTTCGAAGATGAACGAGATGCTTGCCTTTAATCTGGAGGGACTCATAGAAACGATTCATGAAACGGGACTGATAAACATTGATTTTGCCGATGTGCGTACCGTGTTGGACAAGAGAAAAGGATCTCGCAAACTCACTTATCTAAGCACTACGGATGCTGAACTCCAAGACGGAGCGGATGAGATTGTAAGAAAAGCGGTTTCCAATCCTCTTTATCCCTACAAAATAGAGGACGCACGCGGTGTTCTTTTTAATATTACCGGAGGAAAGGATATCGGACTTATGGATGTTGCTTCCATTTCAGAGAACATATCCAAATACACTAACATGAAAGCAAAGATTATTGTCGGCATAACGCAGAAAAAAGGATTCAGCAACAAAGTAAGAATCGCTTTACTGGCTACCGGTTGCGGAACGGACTTTTTCGCCGAAGAGTTGGGAGAAAAGAAAAAACCGGTACGCAAAAAGAAAGTAAAAAAGAAAGAGCCTCCCAAAGAGCCTGTTGTTAAAAAAGAAGAGAAAAAAGAAGAGATAAGGAGCAGTGCGATGGATGTAAAAAACAAGCTGGAAAGTGAAGAGAAAAGGATAATCGAAGAAGAAGATAAGTGGGATAAACCCAGCTTCCTGAGAAGAGAAAATGATTAAAAAAATAAAAATAATGGTGATTCCTGCGACTTCCTCTGATGAGGAGTTGCTTCCTTTGACCGCGGTTGTTCCCAAAGAACTGCTTCCCCTGAGAGGGATTCCTGTTGTGGAACAGATGATGGAAGAGGCTGATCTTCCCGAGGAGGTTGTTTTCGTTACCACACCGGAAAAAAAGATGGTCTTTGAACACTTTTCTAAACTAAAAGAATATGGTTATGAAAAGTACACTTCTTCTTTTTTTCATATTCTGCAAAAAAAGAGCACAAGTGAAGCGGATACCGTTTCTCGTGCAGAAAAGAGGGTGGGAGGGGATCCGTTCATGCTTTCCTTTGCCGATAATATTCTTTTTTCTAACACCCCTCTTTTTGCGCAACTCTTTAGTGTTTTTCGTACCTCGGAGAAGTCGGTGCTAGCCCTTTCTTTTAACAAAGAGGTAAACTCTTCCCATGTGGCGGAAGTGGAAAAGATAGCCAGTCGTTTGTATAAGATAAAGAAGATAAGGGAGAGATCTGAAGAGAATGAGGATATGCCCGCGGTTGTCTGTAAGGGCATCTTTAATGCATCTGTTTTTGATTATTTAAAGGGTGCAAAAAAAGAGAGCAGTGTCATGGATGTGGTTGCGCAGATGCTTAGTGACGGGAAGACGGTATACGCTTATGAGGTTGATGGCCAGTGGGTTAATTTACATAATTACGAATCTTACACAAAAGAAAAATGAATATAAAAGAAATATATCCTCAAAGAAGCGTTGATACGCGCAAGTATGATTACGGAATGGTTCTTGTTATCGGAGGATCGGAGTTGTATAGCGGATCGCCTTCGCTTTCCGCCTTGGCTGCTCTTCGTGCCGGTGCGGATATAGCAAAGATAGTTGCTCCCAAGAGAGCTGCCGATATAGCTGCCTCTTTTAGTCCTGCGCTGATAACTTTTCCCTTGGAAGGAAAGTGTCTTTCCTTGGATCACTTGGCAACACTCAACTCTATGACCCGTTCCGCGGAGATTGTCTCCCGTGGAAATCTTTCCGTGGTTATCGGTGGAGGAGCGGGAAGATCGGAAGAAACAAAGGAAACCATAAGAAAGTATCTAGAAGGGGTTTCCGTTCCCGTGGTCATAGATGCTGATGCTATCTACGCTCTGGAAGAAGAAAAGATCGACTTTAAAGAGAAAAACTTTCTTTTCACTCCCCACTTAAACGAGTTTCTCGCTCTTACGGGAAGGGATGTAAAGGATTATTCGGACAAGGAAAAAGAAGAGGCGGTAAAAGAAGAGGCAGAGAAACTGTCTTCAACCATCCTTCTTAAGGGTAAGTTTGACTTTGTTTCTAACGGAGAGGAGGTTTTAAAAAACGAGATGAGTATACCTAACTTGGCTATTGGAGGTTCGGGGGATGTTTTGGCAGGAATTGCAGGAGCTCTTCTTGCAAGAGGTTTCTCAACAACGCAAGCGGGACAAGTGGCAGCGTTTATCAATTCTGCCGCCGGTAAGATTGTTGCCGAAGAGAAAGGGGACGCTATCATGCCCACCGATGTTATAGAAAAAATAGCGGATGTAATAAGATGAAGTATCAACTTGCCATTATCGGCGGAGGACCTGCGGGAGTAACTGCCGCAGTTTACGCTTCCAGGAAAAAATTAAGCACTATTTTGATTACAAAAGATTTTATTGGACAAACGGGAAGAGCGGGTGTTATAGAAAACTATCCCGGAGAGATATCCATTGACGGAGCGGAGTTGATGAAAAAATTTGAAGATCATGTTAAATCCATTGATGTTGATATAAAAGAAGAAACGGTGGTCAGTAGTATACATAAAAAAGAAGAGTTGTTCTTTTTAAACGTGGGAGAGGAGGTTACCGCAGAGGCGGTGATTATCGCTTCCGGAAGAAATCCCCGACCACTGAAAGTTCCTGGAGAAGAAGAGTTCTTGGGCAAGGGAGTATCTTACTGTGCGATAAAGGACGGTATTCAGTTTAAAGGAAAGGATGTTGCTGTTATTGGAGGAGGGGATTCAGGATTCAAAGCTGCTCTTCACTTAAAAGATTACTGTAACAAGGTTTATATACTGGAATTTGCTTCTAAATTAAGAGCGGAAGAAGCTTCTGTGGAGCGCGCAGAAAAAGCGGGCGTAGAGATAGTTTTGGGAGCAAGATTAAAAGAAATAAAAGGAGGAGAGTCTGTTATTTATATAAAAGATGGAGAGGAAAAATCTATTTCTGTTGAGGGAGTTTTTATAGAAGTAGGATCTACTCCGGCAAGCAGTTTTGTTAGCGATCTGGTGGAGTTTAATGACAAAGGAGAGATAAAAGTTGATCCTTATACCGGAGAAACAAAAACAAAAGGTCTTTTTGCTGCGGGAGATGTAACCGATGGTCGTGACAAGCAGATAACCGTTGCTTGCGGAGAAGGAGTGAGAGCTCTTGCTTCTGCTTATAACCATATACAAAATGATTAAATCAATAAAAGGAAGAGAGATACTTGATTCCAGGGGAAACCCCACGGTGGAGGTTTGTTTAACAACAAACAAAGGAGAGTTTACCTCTTCCGTTCCTTCGGGAGCTTCTACCGGAAGTTATGAGGCTGTGGAGCTGAGAGACGGGGAAGAGAGGTACAATGGAAAAGGAGTTTTAAAGGCAGTAGAGAATGTAAATGAAGTTATTGCACCTGCTCTAAAAGGAGTTGATTTAAATAAGGTGGATGATCTTTTGCTGGAACTTGACGGGACAGAAAACAAGTCTCGCTTGGGAGGAAACGCCATTCTTGCTGTTTCTATGTGTGCCATCCGTGCAGCGTCCGGAGACCTCCCTCTTTATAAGCACATTTCCAATCTTTATGGAGGAGAGACTTCTCTTCCCAGACCGTGTTTTAATATAATCAACGGAGGATCGCATGCGGGAGGAGGAGTGGAGTTCCAAGAGTTTATGATTGTTCCCGACAAGGGCTCTTTTAGCGAAAACTTGCGTGCGGGAGCAGAGGGTTATCATTCACTGAAAAAGAAGCTAAAAGAAATCTACGGAGATAGTGCGGTAAATATCGGGGATGAAGGAGGATTTGTTCCTCCTATAAAGAGCATAGAAGAAGTTCTTTCTTTATTACCAAAAGAGGATGTGTTTATAGATGTTGCCGCAGGAGAGTTTATGCAAGAAGAGGGATACAGGATAGGAGAAGAGGTTTTAAACGAAGAAGAGATGATTGCTTTTTACAAGCGCTTAATCGAGTCTTTTCCTGTTAAAGGAATAGAAGATCCTTTTGGGGAAGACGCCTTTTCTGCATGGGAAAAAATGAACGGAGAATTAGATGTACTCGTTATTGGAGACGATCTTTTGGCTACCAACATAGAAAGAATGAAGATGGCACAAAGTGCCTGCAACGCCATGATACTAAAGATCAATCAAATAGGCACCATTAAGGAGGCTTTAGATGCAGCGAGGCTTGCCCGGGAGTACGGCTGGAAGATAGTTGTTTCACACCGTTCCGGAGAAACAAATGACGATTTCATTTCTGATTTTGCGGTTGGTATTGGAGCAGAGTATATGAAGTCGGGAGCTCCGGCAAGAGGGGAGAGGTTGGCAAAATACAACCGTCTTTCCTTTATCGAAAAAGAGATTAAATGAAAAAAGTACTACTTATCATCAGGGATGGATGGGGTTATAGAGAAAGTGAAAAGCTTAACGCTATTGCCACAGCAAAGACACCTGTTGATGACAGTTTAAAAGAAAGATATCCTTGGACGCTTCTTCATGCTTCCGGTGAAGCGGTGGGCCTTCCTCATGGTTATCAGGGAAACTCAGAAGTGGGGCATCTTACTATCGGCTCCGGAAGAGTGGTGGATCAAAATCTGAAACTAATCAACTCTTCCATTGAAAACGGAAGTTTTTTTAATAAAAAAGAGTTTCTCTCTGCTATAAACAACTGCAAAGAGAAAGGAAGCCGTTTGCACATCATCGGTTTACTGCAAAAAGAAGGAGTTCATGCGCACATGGACCATCTTTACGCTCTCTTGGATCTTTGTAAAAAAGAGCAGTTTAAAGACGTATATCTGCATATTATAACCGATGGAAGAGATTCTCCGGTGGACAGAGGTAAAGAATACTTAGAAGAGCTGATTAATTACGGTTTCGGAGAGATAGTTACTGTTTGTGGTCGCTATTATGCCATGGACAGAGATAGAAGATGGGAGAGGACGGAAAAGGCCTACAACGCTATTGTAAAAGGGGAGTCAGAACAGTTTTTTACTAACCCTTTAAAAGAAGTGGAAAGGTGTTACGAAAGCGGAGAGACAGACGAGTTTATCTCTCCTCGAGTAAAAGAGGGGTACAAAGGAGTGGGAAGTGAAGATTCGGTAATTTTTTACAACTATCGCACGGACAGACCAAGACAGTTAACAGAAATGATTTTAAAGCACTCCATTCATTTCGTTGCTATGACCAAGTACTATTCCGAGATGGATGCAGAGTTTGCTTTCAAGGAAGTGGAAAAAAAGAATCTCTTGGGCGATATATTGAGTGAGAAAGGAGTAAGACAACTAAGGATAAGTGAGACGGAAAAGTATGCTCACGTTACCTACTTTTTTAACGGACAAAAAGAAGAAAAACTAAAAGGAGAAGAAAGGATTATGATACCATCTCCCAAGGTTGCTACCTATGACTTACAGCCGGAGATGAGTGTTTTTGAGATAAAGGACAGGGTAGTGGAGGAGATAAGGGGAGGAGAGTACGGCTTTATCTTGGTTAACCTGGTTAACTGTGACATGGTAGGACACAGTGGTGACACGGAAGCTGTCGTTAAGGCAGTAGAGGCGGTTGATAAAGTTGTTGGAGAGATAGTGGATGCAGCCAAGGATTACTGTACCTTTATTCTTGCCGATCACGGAAACGCGGAAGACCAGAGAGATGAGTGGAGAACAAGTCACACAGTAAATCCTGTTCCTTTTATTGCTGTCTGTGAAGGGTTGTCTTTAAAAAGGGGAGAGCTGAAAGATGTTGCTCCAACAGTTCTTTCTGTTATGGGAATAGATGTTCCAAAAGAGATGACAGG
>CAZPZV010000025.1:0-7189 GCA_964591185.1 uncultured Candidatus Saccharibacteria bacterium
TAAAATCTGGAATAAGGAAGCATCTCTTTAACTAACTGTGCCTGGGAAACAACTTCACCATTAGAGATAGCAGCAAGGCGAAGAACACCACTCCCCTCTTTTTCTTTGAATCTTCCCCAGTTAAAAGATTGCAAAAAACTTGCTTTCTCTTTTAGGGCAAAAGAATCCCACTCTTCTTTTTCCGTAACAATTTTTAATTTCATTTAATCTCTTTAAAGGGAAGATACTTGTGAAGAACTTCCGGAATAATAACACTTCCGTCTTCTTTTTGATTGTTCTCCAACAAGGCTATAATAATCCTTCCTGTAGCCAGCGCTGTTCCGTTCAACATGTGCACGAAACCTCCGTCTTTGTGCCTTATATTCAGCCTTCTTGACTGGAAGTCAGTACAGTTAGAAGTAGAGTGTGTTTCCCTGTACTCCCCTTGTCCGGGCATCCACGCTTCTATGTCGTACTTTGATGCAGCTGGATCACCCAAGTCACCACTGCAAATATCTATCACCCGATAAGGTATCTTTAACATTCCCATTAACTCTTCCTCTATGCCCAAAAGAAACTTGTGTTCCTCTTTAGAATCTTCCGGGTTGGTTAAAGAAAACATCTCTATTTTTTCAAACTGGTGAACACGCAAAATCCCCTTAGTGTCTTTTCCATAAGAACCCGCTTCACGACGAAAACAAGAAGAGTATCCTACATATCTTTTCGGAAGATCTTTTCTCTCAAAAACCTCTCCCGCATGCATGGGGCCGATAATCTGCTCTGATGTTCCCACTAGGTAAAGGTTGTCTTTTTCTATTTGATATATCTCATCTCCTCCCCTTTCTACGTATCCCATCGCTTGCATCATTTCCGGCCTGATCATTACCGGAGGAATAACAGGAGAAAAGCCGTGCTTTAAACACACTTCCATTGCAAGATTTACCAGTGCAAGGTGAAGAAGCGCGCCTTCGCCCTTGAGTATGCCGAATCTTGATCCGGAAACCTTTGCTGCTCTTTTTATATCAATAATATCCAAATCTTCCGCTATCTGTATATAATCTTTAGGAGTAAAGGAAAACTCTTTTATGTCCCCTTCCTTGCGTATAACCTCATTATCATCATCACTCTCTCCTACTAAAACATCTTCGAAAGGAGGATTAGGAATGAGAAGCATCTCTTTTTCTAACTCCTCCTCTACCTCTTTTAGTCTGTTTTCCGCGTTTCCTGAATCTATACTGCGCATCTCTTCTATAATACTTTCTTTTTCTTTTCCCGTAGCCTGACCAAGCTTCTTGCTCGCTTCATTCTTTTTTGCACGCACACTCTCTACATCAGAAAGAAGTTCTCTTCTTTCCTTGTCCAACTCCAATATTCTCTCCACATTTACTTCTGCTCCTTTTTTGCGTGATGACTCTTTTATCCACTGAGGATTTTCACGAACGGTTTTAATATCGATCATATTTTTTCTTTTTCCTGACGAAAAAGTAGTTATATTTGTAATTATATAAAAAAACTCCCATCTTTCAAAGACGAGAGTATCTCGCGGTACCACTTTGATTCATCTTAACTGTTGCCAGCTAAGAACTTATCTTCCTCATGGGAAGCAGCGATATTACGGTCGCGACCGGGACAGGTTACTCGCAAAAAGCGTTTTCCCCGACCAGCTCCAGAGCGGAAATTCTCTTTCAAAGCTTTTAGTTTATATTAAAGACCAAGATCTTCTTCTATGCCTTGCATCGCCTCTAGGGATACAGAAATAAACTCTTCTAAATCCATTCCCAACTCCTTGCAAGCAAGTATCACCTCCCGGTTGGCCCCCTTTGCGAAAGACTTTTCTTTGAATCTGTTCATTACCGACTGTGTGGTAATCCGGCCAATCTTTTTTTCCGGAGTAACAAGAACTGAAGCGATAATAAGTCCTGTAAGGGGATCAACAGCAAATATGGCTTTCTCTATCAGTGTCTCTCTTTTCTTTCCTGTTTCCGGATTGTGTGCCAGTATCGCTCCTCGTATCTCTTCATCTACTTCTTCAAGCATCTCTACTGCCACTTTTCCGTGTTTTTGCGGATTATTTCTGTAATCAACAATCTCCATATCTACATCGTGCAAAAGCCCAGCAGCTCCCCACTTCTCTCTATCTTCACCAAGCTTTTCGGCCAGAGCACGCATAACCGCCTCTACAGCAAGCATGTGCTTTATGCTGTTCTCGTTTTTAACATACTTTTTAATAAATTGAAAGGCCTCTTCTCTATTCATCTTTTTTTCTCATTGCCGGAAAGAAAATGATCTCTCGTAAACTGTGTGATCCGGTAAGCAGGGCGCAAAGGCGATCCACTCCCATGCCGAAACCAACACAAGGAGGCATTCCTTGTTCCAAGGCGTTAATAAAATCCTCATCCATGCGCTGTGCTTCCTCAAAGCCCTCTTTAAGCATCTGTTCTTGTTCTTTAAATCTTTTCTTTTGCTCTAAAGGGTCGTTTAGCTCCGAAAAAGCGTTAACCACCTCCCATCCGGCAATGTAGAGCTGAAAACTGGCCAGTGTTCCATCGGGAAGGGATTTTGCCAAAGGCTGGAAACCTTCCGGGTGATGAATAACAAATGTTGGCTGTCTTAACTTTTCTCTGCACTTTTTCTTGAATATCTCGTCGCTTATCTTTGCCTTGTCTGCACCTTTCTCCACCTCTATGCCCATCTCTTTCGCCTTTGCAAGTAAAGCTTCTTTGTTTATTTCATGAAGATCAATTCCTGTTTCTTTACGTATGAGGTCATAGAACTGCACTCTTTCCCAGGGAGCGGAAAAATCTATCTTCTCCTCCTCATACCATATCTCCGTTTTTTCAAAAACTTCTTTGAGGATGTGTGTAATCAACTCCTCGGTAAAGCTCATCATCTGCTTGTAGTTGGCATAAGCCCAGTATATTTCCAAGGAGGTAAACTCGGGATTGTGACTCTTGTCTATTCCTTCATTCCTAAAGCACCTCCCTATCTCGTATATTTTTTCAAATCCTCCCACTATGAGACGTTTTAGATAAAGCTCGGGTGCGATACGCAGATAAAAATCCATGGAGAGGGCGTTAAAATGCGTTTTAAACGGCTTTGCTCCCGCTCCCCCGTATAACGGCTGTAATATAGGAGTTTCCACCTCTATGAACTCTTTTTCGTCTAAGAAGTTGCGTACTTCTTTGATTATTTTAGAGCGGTTCTTGAAGTTTTCTTTAATCTCTTCATTGAAGAGCAGATCAAGGTACCTTTTCCTATACCTGTCCTCGACATCTTGGATACCATGCCACTTTTCAGGAAGAGGAAGTAATGCCTTGGAAAGCATTTTTACATCAGCCGCTTTTATGCTTTTTTCTTCTTTTTTGGTTAAAAAGAGAATCCCTCTTACCTCTACGAAATCGCCTATATCAAAGTTTTCCAAAAAAAACTGGTAAGGATTATTTCCCATGAAAGTTTCTGAGAGAAATATTTGTATCTGTCCGGTGCCGTCTTCTATATTAACGAAAGTAAGCTTACCGTGTTCACGGAAAGAACGCACTCTACCAGCAAGAACTATCTCTTTCTCTTCTTCTTTTAGTTTTTGAAAAGAAGAAAGCGCCTCTTTTAAAGTATGTGTTCGAGCAGTTGAAAGAGGATAAGGATGAGTGCCGTCCTTGGCTATTTTTTCCAACTTTTGAAGGCGGTTTTCCCTTAGTTCATCTTTTCTACTCATCGGTAACCTTGATTATTTTGTACTTCTTTTCTCCGGAAGGAGACTGCACAAGACAAACATCCCCCACTTTTTTGTTTAAAAAGCTTTTTCCCAAAGGAGAGTCGCAAGAGATCTTCCCATTAAAAGGATCGGAGTCCGTTCCTCCCACTATCTCGAACTCTTCCTTGTTCTTGTCTGTTTCCACCACTATCTTGGAGCCGATCTGTACCATTTCAGAATTACCGTTCGTCTCCACCACCTCTGCGTTTTTAATAGTGTCCCTCATCTTGGCTATCTTTGTTTCCAACATGCTCTGCTCATCCTTTGCTTCTTCATAAGCAGAGTTTTCGCTGAGATCGCCAAAAGATGCTGCAGCCTTCAACTTTTCTGCAACCTCTTTTCTTTTTGTTTTTTCAAGAAAAGCAAGTTCTTCTTTCAACTTATCTAATCCTGAACGTGTAAATCTTTTTTTATTCATTGTTTTGTTCTTTAAAATACCACTCTAATACGTTTCGTGCAAGCGGAATCGTAGCTGCACGCACACCCTCCACCTCCTCAATAATGATTGTTATAACCACCTCCGGATCATCGAGTGGAGCAAACACGGTAATCCAGTTGTGATAATGACCGGGCTTCGATATCTGTGCCGTTCCCGTTTTCGCTCCCACATCAACCGAAAGGGATCCTAAGCTTCTGGCCGTCCCTATCTTCGTTGTCTGATACATTCCCTCTTTTACTTCTCTTAAGTTTTCGGGGGATATAAAGTTTTCTCTTACTATCTGCGGAGTGTGCTTTTTCACTGTTTCTCCTTCGTCGTTAATGATCTCCTTCATTAAGCTGGGTACAAGAAGCTTTCCTCCATTGGCGATAGCGGAATAAGCTGTTGCTATTTGCAGAGGGGTTACAGAAATATAGCCTTGCCCTATAGAGGTGTTGTAAGTGTCTCCAACCGTCCAAGGATCTCCATATGTTTCTCTTTTCCACTGCATGTCCGGTATAAACCCGCTCTTTTCAGAAGAAAGATCAACTCCTGTTGCCTCCCCCATTCCAAACAACTGCAAATACTCTTTTATCTTCTCTATCCCCAATCCCTTTTGATCTTCGTATCCTCCTCCAATGGCATAGAAATAAACGTTGCTGGAAACAGCAATCGCCTCTCTTATATCTGTCCATCCGTGAACCTGATTGTCACGAAAGATTGTCGGTTCCGACGGGTTCCAAGGGTTTTCTATTTCTATATATCCAGGGCTGTGTATCTTTTTGTTTGGACTTATAATCCCCTCTTCCAATGCTGCAGCCGCAAGAAAAGGTTTTATCACCGAACCCGGAGAGTATCCGGCAGATATAGCCCTATTGATAAATATTCCTTCTTTACTAAAAAGACTTTCTGACAACGACTCTTTGTCTGCTTTTTTGCTAAAAATATGATTGTCATAACAAGGAACACTGACCATGGAAAGAATCTCCCCTGTACGCGGATCCATGGCTACTACGGAGGCATTCCTTGAACCAACCTCTTCTAGTGTATTAAAAACCTCTTCTTCTATCTTTTGTTGTAGATTAACATCTAAAGAAAGAACGACATTATTTTCTTCGCCGGGAGTAGAAACAACCTCTTTGCTCTTTATATTCCCCGAAGAGTCTCTCTCCACCACAACCTCCTCTTTGTTTCTACTCAGAACATCTTCATAAGAGCGCTCCACTCCGGCTCTTCCCACATAATCATGTATAGAGTATTTTTGAGGATTATCTTCTATCGTCTCTCTATCTACTTTATTTATATACCCCATCACATGAGGAAGTGTTCCCCCGTACTCGTACTCCCTGTCTAAAGAGCTGGAAATAGAAAATCCGGACATGTTATTAATCCTCGCCTCCAACAGTACCAGTTTTACATGCTCTAAATCTTTTTCTATAAGAACCTTTCCAGAATCAGACTCCTCAATCTTTGAAAGTATATCTTCTCTTTCCATGCCAAGAATATCCGCCACCTCTCCTATGTTCTCCCTAGATCCGTTTGAAGAGAAGTAAAGATTAAACTGGGGAGAGTTAAACACAAGCTGATTCATGTTTCTGTCATAAACAACACCCCGAGGCAGTTGCATGGAAAAAATGGCGGATCTGTTCCTTTCGGCAAGAGAAGAAAGGTCACTCCCCTCTATCGCCTGTAAGTGAAAACTCCTTCCAAAAAGAACAATAAAAAGTGTGGCTATAAAAAAAACAAGAAAGCGAAGAATGTTACGAGAGAGGGGCGTCTCCAAACGTTTCTCGGAAACCCCTATCTCCTCCTCTTTCTTTTTGGCCAAGCCGTCAAGAAGAACTTCTTGTGGCTCTATGTCTTTTTGTTTACGCTTGCGCGAAAATTGACGGAAAGCGAACATATTTTCGTAATATTAATTTAACTAGAAGCGCACAAAGAATAAATACTATTGTATAAAAACCAACAAAATGCACGGAAAGAAGGTCAAAAAAAAGACCGCTAACACCAGCGACAATCACTCCACCATTCTTCTCGGGGGTCTCAAGTAAATTAAAAAAGATAAAGTAAAGGAAAAGAAGAGAGGGAAAGAAAAAGTGTACCATAAAACCGGTTTGCACGACGGCTATGATGTAGGCAAATAAAACGGAGATAAAAATCTTCTTCATCTTTTTAAAATAAATAAGAAATCAACTTCGTGCAAATGGAAGCCCGGTCTCACCTTAGCTTCCACGAAAGCTTCCACATCGTCATCAATAACTTCAGAAACACGTCCCACAAACAATCCCCGGGGATGAACCTCACTTTGTGAAAAGGTTGTCACCAGATCACCCTCTTTTATTTCAGAATCCCTGGGAAGCATCTCTAGATGAAGTTCTTCACCTCCGCGCAAAACACCGATATACTCTCCCACTCTTGCCTCAAAAGAAGTTTCTTTTGAAGTTAAAAGCATAACTTGTGAGAAGTGAGGGTGAACTTCCGCCACCGATCCGAGAACCGCCCCTTCAGGAGTTATAACAGAGTATCCTTCTTTCACTTCCTTGTTCTTTCCGTGCTTTATGTTCACATAACCGGAAGAAGTGCTGGCACTGATTATCTCGGAAAAGATAAACTCTTCCTCCCCTCTTATATCTAGATCCAAAGCCTCTCTTAGTGCTTTATTTTCTGCAACTATATCTCTTTGCAGTGCAAGCCTTGCTGAAAGAGTACTGTTCTCCAAGCGCAACTCTCTTATCTCTTCTTTTATGTCACCCAGATCAAGAACAACCTCCATACTTCCATACAACACTCCCCCTTTGTCGAAAACCAGCTTTTGCACGGGAGAGGATGCGAAAAAAAAGGCGTTTTTTAGATGATCGGAAAAAAAGAAAGCACCTAGGAGCAAAAGAAAAACAACGCCAAATTTAAGTATCAAAGAAGTTTTTCCTTTTATCATCATTGCTCTTAATTATAACTTAAATACAAGCAAATAACAAAAATTGGAGCAACTTTATGGGGGCTACCTACTTTCGCGGGAAAACCCACTATCATCGGCATTGACG
>CAZPZV010000026.1:0-6961 GCA_964591185.1 uncultured Candidatus Saccharibacteria bacterium
ATTTTCCGTTAATTTTGATATTTTTTAGGATATTAGTAATCCAGAAACAGTGAAGCCTCTATACACCAAAAAGATCTTCAGCATTGCTAAAAGTTTTCTTTATTACCTCTTCCGTGGAGATGCCCTTTATCTCTGCTATGCGAGAAGCAACATGCTTTACGTAAAGAGGCTCGTTTCTTCCTTTCTCCATGGGAGGAGTGAGATAAGGAGAGTCGGTTTCAAGCAACACTCTCTCTAAAGGAGTTTCCTTTATCACCGTATCAAGACTTGTTTTAAAGATAATCCCGTTAAATCCAAGATAAAATCCTTTCTCTATATAATCACGGGCATCCTTTTTGCTTCCAGTAAAACAGTGCACTACTCCACTTAAGTTGTATTTCCCTATCTCTTCACGTATCTCTTTGTGTGCCATGCGACAGTGTAGTATTACCGGAAGACAGTGTTCTTTGGCAAGTTGAAGTTGTTTTTGGAAGTAAGGGAGTTGATTTTTATGCGCATACTTCTTGTCTAGCCCGATCTCACCCAAGGCAACAACTTTTTCCGAGAGGAGCAGTTTACGGTAATCTTCTTCACTGTACTCTTCTTCATAGATGGGATGCAGTCCCACGGAAGCGTAAACACCTCTTTCGTGCTGATGGGCAATCTCTACGGCTCTTTTACTACTGGAAAGGTGTGTACCGATATTTATCATAAAAACACCCTCTTTAAGGGATCTTTCAATCACTTCCTCTCTGTCTTTGTCGTAGTCCTTGAAGTTTAAGTGCGCGTGCGTGTCAATTATCATTTTAAATAATAGGGGGCTCTCCGAAGAGAGCCCTTGTGGTTAATACTTAAGCAACTTCTCCATGGGATGGGCTGCTTCATCACGATCTTTCTCCGGAAATTTGTTTAACACTTCTTCAAGCGCCTCGTGAAGTTCTTGAGGATCCTGAAGATTGTCAGGGCAAAAAATCGTTTTCCCTTTAACAAGAAGCCCTTCATCAGTCTCCCCCTTGGTTATGAGCACCTCACGGGGTGAAGGCTTCTTTTTTCCCAAACAAATGGTCGTGTTAAAGCCACAAGATGAAAGAGCAAGCATTATCCTTGCCAGACTCTCATCCACTTCACCGGCATAAGCCAGAATGATCATAAAAACACCTCCTTTTGATATTGTTTTCCCCTATTATAGCAAAAATCCAAACTATTTAAAAACAAGCATCTTTTTGGGGTGGTCGGTAAGATTTTCCGCGCCGTTTTCGGTAATATAGAGTACATCTTCTATGCGCACTCCTCCGTGCTCTGCGTAATAAAGGCCGGGTTCCACAGTGAAAATATTTCCCGGCTGCAACTTTCCTTGTGATCTGTTGTTGATATAGGGAAGCTCGTGTATATCTATTCCCAGACCGTGTCCTGTTCCGTGAAGAAATCCTTCCTCGTGTCCTGCATCTCTAAACACCTCACAAACAGCGTCGTGTATCTCTTTCATCGCTACCTGCGGACCGGCCATCTGTATCGCCGCTTCTTGCGCATTGAGGACGGCATCATAAATTTCCCGTACTTCTTTAGAGGGCTCACCTTTTACATAAGTGCGTGTCATGTCAGCAAAGTAGCCGTTCTCTCCTCGCGGAAAAAGATCGCAGATAATAGTAGTGTGTGGTTTTAACGCTCCTTCTCCTGTATGATGAGGAAAAGAAGCTTGCTTTCCCGAAGAAACTATCATTCCTTCGGGTGTGTACATATCGTTTTCCAGAAATATCTTTTTTACTTCTCTTTTTACAAACTCACTGGTAAGAACTTCTCCTTTATAAACTATCTTTTCTTTTTCAATAATGGAATCTCTTAGTATTTCTTCTATTCTACGAAAAGCAATGCAAGTTTTGTCTATATTCTCTTTAATGGTTTGCTTTTCTTTTTCCGTTTTGTGGTTTCTTTGCGGATAGAAAGGATTAACCGGTGTTATCTTAAACCCTTTTTCTCTTAAAAAGTCAGCTATATCCAAAGGAAAAGAAACAGGAACTTCAACTTCCTTGTCCAGTATCTTTAAAGCCAGTTCGTGAGAGAGAGGATACCTTCCTTCCACCTCTTTTATAATCGGATCCAAAAGCAAGACCTCTACCTCTTTGTTTTTCTCTTTGAAAGCGTCTATCTCTCTGGAGTCGAGATAAGCGTACTTTTTCCCTTCTTTTTCAATGTAAAAAAAGTTGTCCGGTACGTGCGTTTTTACCGCATAGTACATATCACTGTTGTGTGTGTTGGCGAAAATAGCTCTCATTCTACTATCTGATTATTGTTTTTCTCCCAAGAAGGGGTGATAAAAACTGCCGCCTTGCCTTCTCCTTCTATCTTGTATTTTGTGTGAGGAAAAACTAGAAACATATCTCCGGGACGGAGAGTGTGGCTTTCTTCTTCTGTTTTTAAGGTAAAAGACCCTTCCAGAAGGAAAATGGTTTCCGTGCTTGTGTCGTTTACAGACCATCCTGATTGAGGATAGACACCTTTCATTTCTACTACGGCAATGGTTTGATCACCATTCGGAGATGAAGGGTAGATGTTTCCATCTGTGCCCCCAGGTATTTGAAAAGACTTCCTTTCTTCTTTTTTGATTAACATAACTCTATTCTAAATAATCAGGACTTTAATGTCAAAAGCCGCTTCCGGAGAAGCGGCCTTTGGAGGTTTTTAGTAGTTAGCGTTACGCAGACACAGCGCCGGCAATATCCGTTCCATGTGCACGAAAGGATACATAACCATGTGATCTGCTCCAAAAATAAACGGGTTGGGAAACTTTTCGCTCATCTTTCCCATAGCCATGTACTCGGGAGCTTGACGTTTTAAAATTTCAGTGCAGCAAGCTCCGTCACCATACCACCTTCGGTAGAGAGACATTCTTGATTGAGCGATACGTTCAATATCGGCTTCACTAAGCTTCAGGGCTCCGTAATCGCCTCTCTCAACAGCCTCACGTGCCTCACGCATAGCAACTTCCCACAACTGAGGATCTATTTCCGTTACCAGTGGTGCTTGCAAAGGAACACCATTGAATTTGGAACGGAAAGCCTCCTGACTTTTACGCAAACGGGAGATAAACTCCTTTTTACTTACGCCCATACGCTGGCAGGTTTCTTCTGTCGCTTCAAAGTCTCCAATAGGAGCAACAAAATTAATCTTTATCCCTTTCTCCTTAAAAAAAGACCAGAGTTGGGGAATAAAGTGAAGCGCTCTTTGGGCTACAAAGCCCACGTCGCTTCCCAGACCGTTGAAGGTGTAAACCACCGGACGAGAAGGGTCTTCTGTCTCCACCGTCTCATAATCGGGACAGAGAGGCGTAACCACGGTACTTTCTTCGCCTTCAAGTGCACGGTAATACCAGTCAGCTATCTTTTCCATAATCTGTAGCGGGGGGTAAGCGATGCCGATGTCTATAAGACACTGGGCAAACTCTGACCCGTGCTCATCACGCAACAAAGGCTTTACTCGTTTCTGGATGTTGGGACTGAACTTGTTTAGCTCAATCCTCGGCTTGAAGGGCATACGTCCTTCCTGCTGGATACAGTAACGACGGTAAGCCTCGAAAAGCATCTCCGTCAAGCTCACTGAAGGACAAGGATGATTTTCAAACATCACCCCGTGTTTTAAGAGCCCATTCCCGTCATCTTTTGCGAATGTTTCCCAATTAAATTCGGGAAACATTTCCTGGATAGCCTCGTATACCGGTTTGTACCGTGGCCATCCGGATTCTCGCATACCCAGCTCCTCAATCACTCTTTGCGAGGGCCTTTTTCCTTTCACTAGATCAGGACTTTCATTTGTCACTTTCTCAATCTTTTTTACTTTGTCCAGCCTTCTTGCCGTTTCTTTGGTGAAAATTGAACTACTCATAACAAAACCTCCTTGTTTGATTTTGGTAAAACCAGGTCAAAAGTTTTACCTGTTTTAAGTGTACTTCCCTCCTTTTACTGACCCAAGGAACAGAGCATATCCGTTCCTCAGATCACTAAAAGAAGAACCTCCCGTTTTTGGGGAGGTTCTTTTTCTACTTCTACTTTTTATTTATCTTTTACAAATGCATTTTTAAATATGAACCTCCCGAAGCAACCTTAAGAAACATAAGGATATATACCATAAAGAAGTTACAAGTGTGATTCATATTTAACATTACTTGCCAGTTTACTTAAAAAATAAAATTTGTCAAACAAAAAGAACGACATGAGAGTCGTTCTTTTTTTAACCGTGTCTCCAACTAATTACTCACCAAAAACGGGAGTGTCTTCATCGGAAATATTGTCTTCATCAGTAGCGAGAACAAGGTCCTGCTCAGATGCGCTAGCATATCTTACCAAGTAGTAACCTCCTTGCGGATCCTCAGGAATGCTGCGGATGTAATTGGTCAAGTGACCACAGTTGTCGTCATTTACTTCTGTCCAACATTCATCATCATAATCTATATAATCTGTATCGTCTTCACAATCGACTGTATAAGAGCGAGGACAAGTATCCGCGAAATCTCCCTGATTATCAACGGTGTGTGCCATCAATCCGGTATAAATGGTGTTCATGTGACTCAGTCTGTTGGAATCCCTTGCGGACTTGAACTGTTGTCCGGGATTAATCGCGATCATGGCTCCTGCAGCAAGAATGGCGATAATACCAATCACGATAAGGAGCTCAATTAAGGTAAAACCTTTTTCGTTGCTTTTCATAATAATTTTATTTAATTTTTTAAGTTTTTACGACCTTTTGTTATTTTATCAGCAAAATAATTACTGTCAATCTAATTCTATACAAAAGACAAAATTTTTGCAAGCAACACTTTCCACAACTAACGAAGATAGAAGATGTACAATGTGGTTGCAAGCGCTATTATGCCTACTGTAACAATGATTAACGCAATAATAACCACCGGTCTTTTTTCTTCCTGCTGTATCCTGAACTCTCTTGTTTTCACGTTCTCCGGCAGTAAGTTTATATCTCCTCTCACCGGATCTTCGTGTGTACTGCGTAAAGCAAGACCGATAACATTGGCGTAAAGAATGGCATCTTTTCCTTTCAGAGCCCTGCCTCCCTTGATGTTTTTCAAGGGGTCTCCCATAATCACTCTTCTGTTTAGTGCGTCCTCTAAATATCCTATTATTCCCGGAAGAAGAGAAGTTCCTCCGGCAAGAATGATGTTGTCTACCTTCTTCTTGAACTCCCTTTCGTAATAAAGTTCCGCTTCTTTGATCTCCATAACTACTCTGTTCATTTCTTTTGTTAAAATCGGCTTTAGTTCATCATTCAATCCGGTCATCTTCTTTCTTCTTTCCGCCTCCTTAAAGGAGACTCCCAACTCTTCGGAAACCTTTTCCGTAAGATGACTTCCTCCTATCTTTAAGTTCACAGAAAAAGCAATTGAACCGTTCTGGAAGATACTTAAAACACTTTTTGTTGCTCCCAAGTCTACCACCATCTCGTTTCTTTCTTTTTCTTCTTCCTCTTCTCTCTCGGTGATAAGGGCTCTTCCCAGAGAAGCGGACTCTATATCAAAGGCGATAGGATCAATTCCCATTCCTTTAAGCATCTTCATATAGCTGTCTACAAGACTTTTTTCTGCCGCCACACTAAGAACATTAACCTCCTCGTCTTCCGCGGAAGAGATAAAGTGATGATCGAAATATAGTTCTTCCAGGGGAACAGGTATGACCGTTTGCATCTGCTCTTTGATCTTCTCCATTGCGCTTCCTTGTTTGTCGAACTTGAATTGACGGATAAACATCTTTGATTCCGGCAAACTGATAATAGCTTTCATTCTTTTTCTCTTGGAGACATCCAAAGAAACCGGTTTGGTTATCTTTAAGGTGTAGGCGATAATCTCCTGCAGCCTCTCCTCATCTACTATCTCCCCATTTTTTATAACCTCTCCATCCACCAAAGACCTTCCGTAAGCAAGAACTATTCTTTGGTGATTTAGGTGCAGAACTTCAACAGAAAAGTCACTTACATCTATAGCTACCGTGGTGTGACGACGGGTAAGAGTAAAGAATATTCTGAAAAATCTTGTGTTCTGTAATCTGCCCTTTATTCTCAGCATTTTTTCACGAAACCCTGCTTTTTCTTCAACTTCTTCTTCTGCATCCTCAACCACTTCTTCTTCAAAGTCTTCCACCTCTTCATCCTCATAGTCTTCTTTAAAGTTTTCCATAACCAGTCTTCTCTTGTATTCACGCATCTCTTCTTCAACGTCCTCTTCTTTTTCCTCGTACTGTTTCTTTTTTACTTTCCTCTTCTGGCCATCTTCTCCTTCCACCACTTCTTCTTCCCACTCTTTTTCTTTCTTCTTTCTCTCTTCTATCTTCTTGATGTACTCCGTGGCAAGCGAAGATATCTCATCATCCTCTTTTTCCAGATAACGGAACTGTTGCAGTGCTGTATTCAGCTTGCCTTGCTTGTAGTTCATCTCCGCCTGTTCGAAAAGCTCTTTTAGTGTTTTCTTTCTCTTTCCCTCTTCTGTGGTATATCCTTCACGATCCAGCGCCTTGCTACGTATCTTTTCTACAATAATTCTTTCTTTTTCTCTTTCTTCTTTCTTTTTCTCATTTATCTGGTCAAGATACTCTTCCGCCCTCTGTGCTACGGATTTTCTCTTTAAAAGGGATTTAAGGAAGCCTATATCCTTAAAGTCTCCATAGAGTCGAATAACTTCACTGAATTTTTCTTCTGCTTCTTTAAGTCTTCCTTGTTCAAAGTCGGCAACAGCTTCTTCGTAAAGAGACTTTATCTTGTCTTCTTCGCTGTCCTTTTCCGGTTGCTCTTCTTTTTTTGACTGCTCTTTTTTAATTGCTTCTACATAGTCGGAAGCGAGATCGGATATGTCTCCTTCCGCTTCTTCTGCAAGAGAGCTAAACTGCTCAAGAGATGTCTCCAGATCACCTTCTTTGTAGTTCTTTTCCGCCTCTTCAAACAGATGTTTGTGACTTGCCTCTCTGGCTTTTCTTTCCTCTTCTGT
>CAZPZV010000027.1:0-6834 GCA_964591185.1 uncultured Candidatus Saccharibacteria bacterium
GGTGGCTCAAACAGAGACAGTGAAATAGAGGAAGATTCGGCAAAAATGATTTATACTCCTCCCAGGGGAGTTGATGATACGGAAAAAGTATTTTTCTTTGAAAAAGTAGAAGAAGATTGGGTGTTGATTGATGCTCAGTGGTAAAAAGAATTTTATTTTTTACCAGGCACCTCTCGAAATCTTTTTAGTAGGTTTGTTTGAGTTTTTTACGTATTATAGATCTCTTTTCCCTGACCAACACACGCTTTTTTATTTGAGAATCAAAGAAACTGTGACATAGTTTTTGCCCTAGCCTTGTGTTCTAAGTTGCTGTGTAGCTTGAGTTTTTGTGTAATATATAATGGTTAAATTATAAAGAGAATTAAAATCAATTTAACTTTATAAAGTTAACAAAACACTAATAAAATGAAAAATACAAACAACCATTCTCATAGTCAAATGAAAGGCGAGCACAAGCACGATAACCATGACAAGCACGCTGGACACAGTCCGGATATGTTCCGTAAAAAGTTTTGGCTTTCTTTGATTTTAACCTTTCCTGTTGTTTTCTGGTCTGAGCATGTTCAAGCACTTCTCGGCTATCAAGCACCGGAGTTTTTAGGATCAGCTTGGATTCCACCAGTTCTTGGTACAATAATTTTTTTCTATGGTGGAATGGTGTTTATTCAGGGAGCGTGGCGAGAGCTCAAGTCCTTACTACCCGGAATGATGACCCTCATCTCTCTGGCCATTACTGTAGCTTTTCTGTTTTCATGGATTGTACAGCTTAAACTAATTGATGCAGGAGCGCTTTGGTGGGAGCTAGCTACTTTGGTCACAATTATGCTCTTGGGTCACTGGATTGAGATGCGATCGATTGTTCAAGCACAGGGAGCGTTACAAGAACTGGCAAAACTTCTTCCGGACACTGCCACACGTATTAACGATAAAGATGAAAAAGAAGAGGTTGCTGTAAGCAGTCTTAAGAAAGGTGACTTGGTACTGGTTCGTCCGGGGGAGAGTATTCCTGTAGATGGAGTGGTGCAGAAAGGGAAAAGTGATATAGATGAATCAATGATTACCGGTGAATCAAGACCGGTGAAAAAAAGAGAAGAAGACGAAGTTGTTGCTGGTACAATAAATGGTGAAGGATCACTTCGTATAGAGGTTACAGGCGTGGGAGATGATACCAAGTTGTCAGGTATCATGAAGCTCGTAGCTGATGCACAACTATCCAAATCCAGAGCACAGCACTTGGCTGATCGTGCTGCTCAGCTTCTTACGGGAGTAGCTGTTGTTTCAGGTGTGATCACTTTTATCGCTTGGCATTTCATGGGCGCTCCTATAGATTTTACTATTGTCAGAGTTGTAACCGTACTGGTTATTGCTTGTCCTCATGCGCTTGGATTGGCGGTTCCTCTGGTGGTGGCTATTTCTACAACACTTGGTGCTAAAAATGGACTTTTGGTGCGTGATCGTCGAGGTCTTGAGGAGGCACGAAACCTGGATACTGTGATTTTTGATAAAACCGGTACTTTAACGTTAGGAGAGTTTCGAGTTATTGATATATTTACTACAAACCAAGTTTCAGAAGAGGAAGCGTTACGTGTGGCCGCAGGAATTGAACTAGAGTCCGAGCATCCTATTGCTCGCGGTATCGTAAAGACGGCGGAGCAGCGTAAAATTAAACTTCCAGTAGCTCACGATTTTAAAGCCATTACAGGCAAAGGTGTAGTAGCTACAGTGGAGAGTGTGGAGTATCATCTAGGCGGTCCTGCGCTTTTAGGAGAAGTAAATGTACCACAAGATCTTGATGGTAAGTCAAAAGAGATTACTCAACGTGGACAGGCCGTCATTTACTTGCTTCGTGACGGCAATGTAATTGCTTTGTTTGCAGTGGCCGATGCTGTCCGTGAGGAGAGTCGTGAAGCGATTCACAGTCTTCATGAAAAGGGAATTACTGTAGCTATGTTGACCGGAGATGCACAAGCAGTTGCCGATACAGTAGCCAAAGAGATCGGGATTGATGTTGTTTTTGCCGAAGTGCTTCCTGAAGACAAAGCTTCCAAGGTAAAAGAACTTCAGGCTGATGGGAAAAAAGTGGCCATGGTTGGTGATGGGGTAAATGATGCTCCCGCACTGGCTACATCTGACATCGGAATTGCTATTGGTGCTGGTACAGACGTTGCAGTGGAAGCAGGGCATATTGTACTGGTAAATTCTGATCCTCGCGACATTTCCAGAATTATTACCCTCTCCAAGGCTACACACAGAAAAATGGTTCAGAACTTATGGTGGGCGGCAGGTTACAACATTGTGGCAATCCCTCTGGCTGCGGGAGTGCTGGCAGGGTGGGGTGTTCTTCTTACCCCGGCTTTCGGTGCCGTATTAATGTCGGCAAGTACGGTAATTGTGGCTATCAATGCTCAGTTACTAAGAAAAGTAGTGTTGTAACGAACTCAATACGTAGAAGATATCTTTTAAATCAAAGCCAAAAGTGATATCATTTTTTCATGACACTATTTAAAATAGTCTCCAGTATAATACTTCCCAGTACCTTTATCCTTCTTTTTCTTGTAGCAGGGCTGATTCTTTATGTAAGCAAAAAAAAGGGAATAAAACTGATCATCATCGGTACCACTCTTTATTTATTTTTCTCTATTACCATTGTAAGTGATCTTCTTCTTTATCCCCTAGAAAAAGACTACAGCCCTCTTACCATAGAAGAGATGCAAGAAGCGGACACCATTGTACTTCTTCTTGGAGGAAGGGAGGCTAATGTTTTGCGTGGCAGTGAGGTTTTGCGTATATCGCACCTCACAGAGAACAAAAAGAGAATTATTATCTCTGGAACAAATCCTTTACTTGAAACAAGCACAGAAGCTCTTGCGGTACGTAACTTTTTCATTAATCGCGGTATTCCCGAAGAGAACATCGTTATCGAAGGAAGCTCCAGAAACACCAGAGAAAACGTCATCAATGTAGTAAGTATAGTGGAGGAGGATCCTTTTTTCCTTGTTACTTCCGCCTATCACATGAACCGTTCTTTAGCGGAGTTTGAGAAGCTTGGCTCTAATCCTATACCCGCGCCAACGGACTTTAAAAGAAAAGGAGGGGAGTACCGTTTTATCGACTTTATCCCTCACTCCTATAACTTAAAGTACTCCGATACCGCTTTTCACGAGTACTTTGGAATTATTTATTACCGCCTTATTTCCTCTTCTAAAGAGTAATTATTGCACGATGCAAAAATATCAGTTATTATTATAACTGTATGAAAGTTAGAATAACAATTATTGTAGCTTCTCTTTTTCTTTTCACAGGGATTGTTCACGCGGAACAAACCTTTTTCGTTGACTCTTCTTATGATAAACACGGAAGATCGGAAATAGAAGTACGCTTAGAGAAAACCACTAACAAGATTCACTTCTTCGTGGAGACTTCTTGGTGGGAAGATCTCACCGAAGAGAAGAGAAGAGAGTATGGCCAAGAGATGATTGAACTGGGGAAAGAGTTTGAGGACAATGTGTACAATCAGATGACCTCTCTTTTCGGAAAAGAGCCGAGCCATAGAGTGAGCAGTGATGACCGCATATCCGTGCTTTTCCATCAGATGAGCAACAGTTCGGGAGGGTATTTCAATTCCGCGGATCAGTACTCTATTTATCAGATAAAACACTCCAACGAAAGAAATCTACTTTACCTCAACGCCAACCTTATGAAAGACCCGCACCTTCCGGGATATTTGGGACACGAGTTTATGCACCTCATTACCTTTGCGCGTAAAAACCGTGACCAAGGAGTAACGGAGGAGATTTGGCTCAACGAGCTGCGTGCGGAGTACATGCCCACTTTTCTTGGTTATGATGAAGAGTATGAAGACAGCAACCTGCAGAGAAGAATGGAGAGATTTCTCAACACCCCTAACGCTTCACTGACGGAGTGGACTAATGCCACTGCTGATTACGGTGTGGTTGCCGCTTTCGGACAGTATCTTGTTGATCATTACGGAGTAGAGATTCTGGAAAAGTCTCTTAAATCCGGTCTTGTCGGTATACAGAGCATAGACTATGCTCTCGACTCTTTGGGATATGACAAAATGTTTTCCGATGTTTTTCGGGAGTGGGTTATTGCCGTATATGTAAATGATTGCTCCATGGGAGAGTATTACTGCTACAAGAGCGAGAATCTTGAGGATATAAACGTACGTCCGAAGACGAACTTTCTTCCCATCTCGGACAAGGGATCTATTGTTGTGGAGCACGGTACAAAGAACTGGGCCGGTAACTGGCACCGTATAGTGGGAGGGCAGGGAACACTTTCTTTTAGGTTTCATTCAGAAGGAAGAATTGACACCATTCCCTATATTCTTTGTATAGAAGAGATAGAGTGCAGCATAGAGTTTATGGATGTTGGGCCTAGAGGAAGAGCGGAACTGGTAATAGATGAGTTCAGCAACAAGTACTCTTCCTTTACCATTCTTCCCTTTATGCACGGAAAGTATGAAGGATTTAATGGACCGGAGAGAACCCATTACTTTTCTTGGGAAGCGGAGATAAAAAAGGAAGTAGAAGAAGATAAAGAAAAACGCTTAAGGGAGCTAAAGGCACAACTGCAAATGATGAAAGAGCAGCTGGCACATCTGCAGGCAAAGCTTGCGGCAAGAGAGATGGAAGGGTTGCTTTGTGACAGGATAAGCAACAACCTTGGATTTGGTATGATGAACTCTCGTGAGGTTGCTTGCCTGCAGCAGTTTCTTAAAGCGCAGAGCGTCTATCCGGAAGGGATAATCAGCGGAAACTTTCTTACACTGACGCGCGCTGCGGTTATTCGACTGCAAGAGCGTCATCGAAGAGAGATACTCAGCCCTTTTGGACTGGATAGGGGAACAGGTTATGTTGGTCCCTCAACAAGGTCTTTTATAAACAGCATTATAAGTAAGTAACACGATTTGACAGGGGTAAGTTTTTTTGCTATCATTCCGGTAGTGAGTGCATATTCCTGTAAAAAGGAGTTGCTTCGAGTCAGCAAAAAACCTCACTCGAGCGAGGTTTTTTGCTTTTAAATAGAAAGGACTTTTTCCCTTTCTTTTTTTTGTGCTTGACAAGAATAATCCCTCTGATAGAATGACATCGGGCAGGAAGGCATGCACTCACCAGACTTGGAGTTAACGCTTCCTGCCTTTTTATTTCAAAGGTTTATGGAGATAAAGAAAAACGCTTCCTTAGAGAAATACACTACGATGCGCTTGCCCGGAAGTGCCGATTACTTTGTGGAGGTAAAGAACAAAGAAGAGTTGATGGAGGCAGTGTCTTTTTCCAAAAAAAATGATCTGCCTTTTTTTATTCTCGGAGCGGGAAGCAATACTCTCTTTCCGCAAAGGTACGAAGGTTTGGTGATAAAGATGGAGATGAAAGAGGTTTCTTTACAGGAAGAAGGGGAAGAGATAGTTGTTCGAGCCGGGGCGGGGGTTTCTCTTGTTTGGCTTTCGCGAAAGATAACTGAGATGGGTGGAGTGGGAATGGAGTGGGGAACGGGTGTACCGGGAAGTGTCGGAGGAGCGGTTCGCGGAAATGCCGGATCCTTTGGTAACTGCATGGCGGACTTTGTCACCAAGGTACACACTCTCGAAAAAACCTTTTCTTCTGAGGAGTGCCTCTTTGGTTACAGAGAGAGTGTCTTTAAAAAGAAGGAAGATTTTATTATTACAGAGGTAGAGATGCGGGTGCCCAAAGGAGAAGGGGGAGAAGAAAAGATAGAGCAACTTCTATCCTTGCGCAAAGAAAAACAGCCTCACCAGCCTTCTGCGGGAAGCGTGTTTAAGAACATAGAAGATATGCCTGTAGCTTCCCTTATAGAGCAGTGCGGACTAAAAGGGGAAAGAAGGGGAGGAGCGCAGATATCGGAGAAGCACGCCAACTTTATTGTCAATACCGGAGGGGCGACACGGGAAGATGTCGACTACCTTATAGACCTTATAAAAAGAAAGGTGAAAGAGAAGTTTGACTTGGAGATAGAAGAAGAGGTAGACCGAATAAAGAAGTAGTGTTATTATTACAGAAAAGTAATTAAAAAATATTATGGAAATAAGTATTAAATCAAAAAACATTGAGGTTTCCGATCACGCCAAAGAGTATATAGAGAAAAAACTTCTTTCTATCGTACGCTTTCTTCCGCACACAATGGAAGGTGAAGAAGAGGACAGAGAAGAGGTGGGAGAGAGAGCTGACCGCATTATTCTTGAAGTGGAAGTAGAAGAGGCCAGGGGAGTTTTCCGCTCAGAGGTGCATCTCAGTTTGCCGGGCAAAACAATCAGAGTGGAAGATACGGCGGACACACTAAAAGAGTCCATAGATAAGGCACGTCACGAACTGGAAAGAGAGGTAAAAGAGTACAAAGAAAAGAAGAGGGACATGGCAAGAAAAGGAGGACAGGAAGCCAAAGAGAAGAGAAATATATAGAATGTCTTTTTTAACCAAAATATTCGGAGATCCCAACGAGAAACAACTAAAACAGATACGCCCTCTGGTAGAGAAGGTAAATGAACTAGAGGATAGCGTAACCGGTCTTTCTGCGGAGGATCTGCTCAAAAAATCCAAAGAGCTGCGAAAGCGCTCGCAAAAGGAACCGCTTGATAATCTCTTGCCGGAAGCTTTTGCTTTGGTTCGTGAAACGGCGAAAAGAACCCTTAATGAGCGCCATTACGACTCACAGGTCATCGGAGCGATTGCTTTGCATCAAGGAAAGATAGCGGAGATGAAGACGGGTGAAGGTAAGACGCTCTCCGCGACACTGCCTATTTATCTTAACGCTCTTACGGGAAAAGGTGTACATGTGGTGACAGTTAATGATTAT
>CAZPZV010000028.1:0-6787 GCA_964591185.1 uncultured Candidatus Saccharibacteria bacterium
GGCCCCATCGTCTAGTCTGGCCTAGGACGCCAGGTTCTCATCCTGGTAACAGGGGTTCGAATCCCCTTGGGGTCACTTTATATAAAAATGTATGCGTGTTTTTTACGGAGTAGCTATTCTCGCGGGGACGATTGTCGGGGCGGGACTTTTTTCTTTACCCTACATAACTTCCGTAGTTGGTATTTATACCATACTTCTCTACATCCTTGCCCTAGGAGTGGTTTCTCTAATTATACATCTCTTTTTGGGATATGTTAGTTTAAAAACTCCTGATTTTATGCGTCTTCCGGGGTTTGCCAAGTATCATCTTGGCAGTGGAGCTCAAAGAGTTGCCTATGTCTCTGGAGTGCTGGGGATGCTTGGAGCGGTTCTCGCATACATAGTTCTCGGGGGAAGTTTTACCTACTCTCTTTTTGCCCCTTATTTCGGAGGAAGCGAACTTCTTTACGTCTTGCTTTACTTTCTCCTTGGTGCTTACTTTATTTTTTTCGGTATAAGGGCGATATCAAAAGTGCAGTTGATGGGGTTGATCTTCTTTTTTGTTATTATCTTTGCCATTCTTTTGCGAGGGTGGGGGGTTCTTTCTTTAGAGAATATACTTTACACTGAAGAGGGCGCTTTCGATATACTTCTTCCTTACGGGCCGCTTCTTTTCGCTCTTTGGGGAGGGTCCCTTATTCCGGAGATAGAAGAGATGCTCGGAGAGGAAAAAAAGAAACTTCCTTTGGTTATTGTTCTTGGAATCCTTGTTGCCGTTGTTATCTCCATTCTCTTTATCTTTGCCATCTTTTCCATAAGCGGGGCGAACACTACACAAGACGCGCTTAGTGGCCTGAGAGGATCTTTGGGCAACGGTATTATTTCCCTTGTTCTTCTTTTCGGCATAGTGACCACCTTTACTTCCTTTGTTGCTATCGGACTTACGGTGAAAAAGATATTTTGGTATGATTTAAAGATGAACAAGCATATTTCTTGGGCCGTAACCTGTATTGTTCCCTTTTTACTCTACCTTTTGGGCGCAAGGGACTTTATAGTCATCATCGGAACCATAGGGGCGGTGATGATCGCTATTGATGCCATTCTTGTTTCTTTTATGTATGAGAAGATAAAATCGAAGAAGGTCCGTTTAATTACTTATCCGCTCATAGCCATTTTTGTTGCGGGAATAATTTACGAGATATTTTATTATATAACCTAGATGCTTTTAACTGTTTTTATATTCATTGTTTCCCTTCTAGTTATCGTTGTCTCCAGCAAGTGGGTTGTCGATAACTTGCACCATCTTTGCAAGAGATTGGGATGGAAAGAGTTTGTGGTTGCTTTTTTTGGAGCTTCCGTGGGGGCTGTTGTTCCCGAGTTTATTATCGGTGTTCGTGCTGCTCTGGGAGGAATTCCCGAGCTTGCCTTGGGAAACATCGTGGGGCAGAACATTATTCTTTTTACCATGTCCGTGGCCATTTGTGTTTTTCTTCTCGGAGAGATAGTGGTGGAGAGCAGGACTGTTAGGGCGGGAACAACATTTGCGCTCATATCGGTCACTCTTCCCTTTCTGCTTTTGTGGAACGGAACACTTTCACGCATAGATGGAGTAATTCTTATTCTTGCCTTTTTTGTTTATATCTACTGGCTTTTTTCCGAAAGAGAACGTTTTCTCAAGGATTACGAGATTACCCATCAGCATGCGCATCCGTTAAGATATTTGGCGGTTATATTTTTGGGGTTTGTGCTTATTGTTTTTAGTTCCGAGGGAATTCTTTATGCGGCACAAGAGTTTGCTCACCTTTTTAACATTCCCCTTATAGCCATTGGTCTTTTTGGTGTGGGTCTGGGGGTTGCTCTTCCGGAGACCTTCTTTTCCGTCACTATCGCCCTAAAAGGGCACTCTTGGATGATACTGGGAGGGCTTATGGGAGCCGTGGCTATATCTTCAACGCTTGTTTTAGGAACAGTGGCCATCATAGAGCCCATAGTGCTGGATGATTTCTCTTTCTTCCGGGTAGCGCGCATATTCGTGGTGCTTAGTGGAGCGCTGCTTCTTTTCTTTGTGCGTACGCACAACAAGATTACCAGAAGAGAGGCGATCTTCCTTTTCTGCACCTATCTGGCCTTTGTTTTCTTTTATATATTTGATATTTATCCTTTTTAGTGTTATCATAGTGCAGTTTTATGAACGAAGTAGTACTTTTCTTTCTATTCGTCTTTACCGTACTGGTACTTGTTTTTCTTGTCCGTAAAGCAAACCTTGATGCGGAACGTCGCCTTACCGACATGATAAGCAAACAGCTTTCCGAGGTTCGTGGAAGCGTTGATTATACTTCACGGGAGATGAATAATCAGATCTCTTCTTTTACCAGAGAAACAGTGCGTATTAAGGAGGAGATGGAGTCCATGCAGGAGGCGGTCAAGGAGATCTCTTCTTTTCAAGAGTTTTTCCGTTCGCCGAAGATTCGCGGCCAGTGGGGCGAAGCGGGTTTAGAGCATGTTTTGGGAGAGTATTTTCCCGCGGAGCTTTATTCTACACAACACACCTTTTCTTCCGGCGAGAAAGTGGATGCGGTGTTAAAGCTTCCCAGTGGAAAGCTTCTTCCTATCGATTCCAAGTTTCCTTTTGATAACTTTCGCAAGATGATTGATTCTCAAGGAAAAGAGAAAGAGATGTTTCGTCAGAGATTCTTTAATGATGTGAAAGAGCGAATTAAAGAGATATCAGAGAAGTATATACTTCCTTCGGAGAGTACGGTGGATTTCGCGGTGATGTATGTTCCCGCAGAGGCGGTGTACTACGAGATAAATATGGAACGTGATACGGATATATCGGAGTACGCGCGTAAAAGAAAGGTGATTCTTTCTTCCCCGAACACTTTCTATCTTACCTTGCGTGCCGTGGAGCAGTGGTTTCGTGATACGCGCATAAGCAAGCACGCGCAAGAGATAATGAACAGGCTTTCGCAAGTGGAAAAAGACGGAGAGAAGTTGACAGAGGATTTTCGCAAGCTGGGAATTCACTTGAGCAACGCTTCATCGGCTTACAAAAGCTCGGAGAAGAGAGTTGTTCTTCTTGGCAAAAAAGTAAACAAGATTTTAAAAGAAGATAAAAAAATAACCACTCCGGAGAAAAGTCCGGAAGAAGAAGTATGATAGCAGTAATAAAAACAGGGGGTAAACAGTATATCGTTTCTCCCGGAGACAAAATAACGGTAGAAAAATTAGGCAAAGAGGAGGGGGAGAAGGTAGAGTTTAACGAAGTCCTTCTTAAAGAGGACGACGGTAAGGTTTCTCTTGGAACTCCTTATATCGAGGGAGCAAAGGTAACGGGAAAGGTTATTGCCAATACCAGGGGAAAGAAAAAACTGATTTTCAAGTATAAGCCTAAAAAAAGATATAAAGTAAAAAGAGGACACGTTCAGTCCTATACACAAGTAGAGATAGAAAAAGTTTAACCCCTCTTTTGTAGTGCGCTTTTCAGTGTTTCCTCGTCCGCGTACTCCAACTCTCCGCCTGTAGGAAGACCTCTTCCCAGGCGGCTTATTTTTGCGCTCGTATCTTTAAGTGCTCTTTCTATATAAAGAGCGGTTGCTTCTCCTTCCGTGTTTTGGTTTGTGGCAAGAATAACTTCTTTGATGCCGTCTTTGTTTACTCTTTCTCTGAGTTCTTTTCCTCTCACGTTTTTGAAATCTTTTTTGCGTAAAGGAGAGACTGTTCCGCCGAGAATAAAGTACAATCCGTTATACTCTTTGGTTTTTTCTATGGAAACGAGGTCTGTTTCGTTTTCTACTACACAAACAGTACTACTGTCTCTTCTCTTGTCTTTACAAATAGAGCAAGCTTCTTCTCCGGAACGGTAGCAGTATTTACACATTCGTATATTATCAAGAGATTTTATTGCTTCTATAATGTCTTCTCTTTCTTTTTTTGACTGCAGGAGGTAGAAAACAAACCTTGTTGCTGTGCGCGGACCCACGGTGGGGAAACGCGAAAAGAGGCGTATCAGCTTTTCCACTTCTTGAGGATACATTATTGGTGCGTTTTATCTAAATTTTTAAATGAAGCGGTGTCTTTGTCGAAGTAAAGTTCCGCTTTGCCCACCGGTCCGTTACGGTGCTTTGCCACAATTATGTCAGCAATATTTCTTCTGGAAGTGTCTTCTCTGTAGTAATCCTCTCTGTAGATAAACATAACCACATCAGAGTCTTGTTCTATCGATCCCGACTCGCGAAGGTCGGATAATCTCGGTATCTGAGGGGTTCTTTGTTCCGGTGCTCGTGATAACTGTGAGAGAGCAAGAACCGGAACGTTGAGCTCTTTTGCCAGTGACTTTAGTTCACGAGATATCTCTGTCATCTGTTGTACAGAAGAAGCATTTGATGATTTTGGTTCTATCAGTTGCAGGTAATCGATAATTATTAACCCCAGTCCGCTTTCCGCCTGCAGCCTTCTGGCCATGGTGCGCATCTGCATGATATTAAAAGAAAAAGAGTCATCTATGTATAGCGGGGCAGAGGAGAGTGACCCGAAAGAGTCTCTGATACGGTCAAAGTCACTGTTTCCGGGTTCTTTTTTTAGTTTTCCTGTACGTAGCTTCCAAAGGTTTATACCCGATATATCAGCGATAAGGCGGTCCACTATCTGATCTACGGACATTTCCAAACTAAACAGTCCCACGGGCACCTGATGCTTCATAGCCACGTTTCTGGCGATATTGGAAGCGAGACTGGACTTACCCATGCTTGGCCTTGCCGCAAGGATGATGAGATCGGACTTTTGTAGGCCGGAAAGTATGTTGTCTAGATCGGTGAATCCGGTAGGTATTCCGCGCATCTCTCCTCCTTCTTCTGATAATCGCTCTATTCTCTCGAAAGCTTCCTCTAAAGAGTCTTTGATGTGTATAAAGTTTTCACCACGTGAATTTTGTGAGATAGAGAATATCTTGCTTTCCGCTTCGTCGAGCAGTTTTTCCACTTCTTTGGCTTCGTCGTAGGCAGACATGCTTATCTCTTGCCCGGAACGGATAAGGTCGCGGAGGATACGTTTTTTTTGGACTATACGTGCGTAATCGGCAGCATGAGCAGCTGTAGGAACACAGTTTACCAGTTCTGTAAGATATCCTTTTCCTCCTACTTCTTTAAGAAGGTCTTTTTCCTGCAGTCTTCCGGAAACGGAAAGAAGGTCTATGGCTTCTTTTCTGTCGAAAAGGTCAAAAATCGCTTCGTATATGTCTTGGTGCGCTTTTTTATAGAAGTCCTTTTTTTGCAGAAAGTCGGAAACGCGAAACATAGACTCTCCGTCGATCATTAAGGACCCAAGAAGCGATTGTTCTGCCTCTAGGTTTTGTGGTGGCAGTTTCTCCGATAATTGACTCATATTCTTTTTATATTTATTCCTTTAGGAGTGTCTTCTATGTGGTATCCCAGCTCTTCTATTTCTTTTCTTATCTTATCCGCTTCATCAAACTTTCCTTCTTTTCTTAATCTTTCTCTTTCATCTACCCTTGTTTTTATTTTGTAAGGGATTGTTTCTTTTTCTTTATCCAGTCTCAGCCCCAGAACTCTGTCAAAAGAAAGAATGGTGGCGTACTTTTCTTCATTGCTTAAATTTGAGCGCAGCATCTTCCAGGTTACCGCAAGTGCTTTGGGTATGTTGAGGTCATCGTTTATGCACTCAAGAAACTCTCTTCTGTAGATATCGTTTGCGGGGACCTTTGTTTCGCAACGTATCTCTCTTACCTTGTTTTTTATGGACTCTAATCCTGCTCTTGCTCCGCGTAGAGCGGGGTAGGAGAACTGCATCTTTTTGCGGTAGTGAGTTGTAAGGCAGAAGTAGCGGTAATCAAGAGGGGAGAAGGATTGTTCCTTGAGCTTCTCTACGGTAATTATCTTTCCCTTTGATTTAGACATCTTGTCTTCTTTAAGATTCATGAACTCTCCATGCATCCAAAACCTGGACAGTTCTTGATTATAGACTGCTTGTGCTTGTGCCATCTCGTTGGTGTGGTGTACCGGTATGTGGTCTACGCCTCCACAGTGTATATCAACGGGTATTCCCAGTGTTTTTACGCACATAACAACACACTCTGTGTGCCACCCGGGGAAACCCTTGCCCCAGGGAGACTCCCACTCCATCTGTCTTTTTACTCCTTTAGGGGTTAGTTTCCATAAGGCAAAATCCTTGGGGTTCTTTTTGCCTGGAACCGGTTCTACTCTTGCTCCTTCTTCTTGATCAACATTTTGCAGTTCGGCAAGCTTGCCGTAGTCACTTATCTTTGAGGTGTCAAAGTATACTCCGTCTTTAATGACGTAAGCATATCCTTCTTTTTCCATTTTTTGTATCAGAGATATCTGTTCTTCAATGGTTTCTGTTGCCTTTATCCACGTGTTAGGGGAGACTACATTAAGCTCCTTTAAATCTTTTTTAAATGCTTTGGTGTATTTTTCCGCTACTTCCCAAGCAGTTTTTCCTTCTCTTTTTGCTCCTTTCTCCATCTTATCCTCTCCAGTATCTCCGTCATCTGTAAGGTGCCCTACGTCAGTTATATTCATTACATGATCTACGTCATATCCGTTGTAAAGAATGGTTCTTTTTAGTATATCCTCAAAAATATATGTGCGCAGATTGCCGATGTGGGCGTAAAAGTATACTGTTGGTCCGCAAGCGTATATCTTGGCGCACTTCTCGTCCAGGGGGTAGAAAACTTCTTTTTTTCTCTTAAGTGTATTGTATAGTTGGATCATAATAGAGTTATTTTAACACGCACTTTTCTTTATTACAACTAAATAAAAAAGGCCCGGAA
>CAZPZV010000029.1:0-5900 GCA_964591185.1 uncultured Candidatus Saccharibacteria bacterium
TAATAATATTTTTATGAAAAAAATAATCACACTTACACTCGCTTTACTTCTTGTTTTTTCTGGTGTGGTATATTCACAAACAGATGAATTGCCCGATCCAGGTAGACTTCCCGATAGCCGTATTTACTTTCTAAGTAATTGGGCGGAAGGTATCGGGACATTTTTCACCTTTGGAAGTGCTAAAAAGGCAGATCGTTTCCTGGAGTTGTCTGAAAGGAGGTTAGCTGAAGCCAACGCTCTTATAGAAAAAGGAGAACAACAAGTAGCAGAGAGAACACTGGAAAAGTATGAGGATTACATTGATCGTGCTATGCAAAGAGCTGAGAGAGTTAGAGGAGAAGACACGGATGATGTTCTCACCAGAGTGTCTGAAGCGACCCTTAGACATCAAGAGATTTTATCTGGTGTTTATGAAAGAGTTCCGGAAGAAGCTAAAGCTGCCATTGAAAAGGCAATGGAAAGAGGAGCGCGTGGACACGAAGAGGCGGTAAATGCTCTTTCCCAAGAAAGGAGAGAAGAAGTTATGGAAAGAGTAAGAGAGAGGAGACAGGAAGCTGAAGAAAGAATGGAGGAAATTATAGATGAAAGAGTTACTCCTTCTGAAGAAGATCTTCCTTTGGAAGAAACTCCGCTTGAGAATGGAGAAAACCTTCCTTTGGAAAATGATTTGCCTGAATCGCAAATCCCAGAGGAGAACAGAGGCTCTGATATGGAAGTTCCAGAACGCCCGTAATTACAGTAAACGGAAAACAGATGAGAGTGGAACGGGAAACCGTTCCATTCTTTTTGTATGCCCTTACTTTAAAGCAAAAAATGCTTCAATTCATATTGTTTTCATGATATAATTAAAACATGAAGGAAACAAAAGCACTGGAAAAATTTAAACCTTTTTTGTGGTCTTATGATATTTCTAAGATAGATTTAAAGAGAAACAAAAAAAGGATAATTACCAATGTTTTAAATCAAGGCACTAAGGAGGCTACAGATGTTTTGTTTCAGGTTTACAGCAAGGATGAAATAAAAGAGGTGATTACTAATCCTTTGCCTGGAGAGTGGAGTGATAAATCTTTAAACTACTGGTCTCTTCTTTTAAATATTGATCCCCCAAAATGTATTACGAGATTTTAGATAAAAAAAGAAGAAAAGCTCTTCCGTTATTGCAAGGGTTCAAGAAAGATTTTTATTTAGGTGGTGGCACGGCACTGGCTTTGCAAATAGGTCACAGAGACAGTATTGATTTTGATTTTTTTAGCACAGAAAACATTGATACTACACGTATTTTCTCTCAAATAGAGGATAGTTTTCTTGGGAAAGATATAGTTAAAACTGAAGAGGAAAAAAACACTTTAACCGTTTTTATAGAAAACAGTGTCAAAATAAGCTTTTTCACTTACAGGTATCCTTTGATAAAAAATACAAAAAAAGAAAAATATCTTGAGCTAGCCTCTGTGGAAGATATTGGTTGTATGAAACTTTCAGCAATTACAAGCAGAGCAGCAAACAAAGACTATATTGACATTTATTATATTTTAAAAGAAGTTATTTGTTTGGAAGAACTATTAGCATTGACAAGAAAAAAATTTCCGCAAATAAATACCAACCTGATTTTAAAGAGCTTGGTTTATTTTAAAGATGTGGAGATAGAGCCCATAATGTTTAAAGAGAATAAAGAAGTTGATTTTTCCGAAGTAAAAGAGTTTTTAATAGAGAAAGTAAAAGAAGTACAGTTTAGAGCTTAAGCTAGAGATTAGAGTTAATCTTTGGCTTATAAAAGCACACTATAAAAAGGGAGGTGTTACATGAAGAAGCTATTGATAGTAATGATGACTCTGTTTGTTTTTGGGTGCATTATTGAAAAGGAGAAAGACTGCGATTCTCCGAAATGGGATACAATTGATGGTGATTCTTTCTGTTACGCAAAAATGAAGATAGAAAACGATCTCAGTTACGATATCTATGTTTTTTATCGCACTTGCGGAATGGAGGACAACAAAACGCTAATCCGGGCCGGAAAAGAAAAGAAGTTTAAAAACCTAATGGAAGAGGAGTACATTATTGTTAGAGTAGTAGCTCAGGAGGCGGTCATCGGCGGCACCTCTAAAAAAGTATATTCCAGAGACACTTGGCAGCGCTGGAAGATTACACGGTTCAAGGTCTATTACTGACCCAAGGGGCCTTCGCACAAAGCGCGGGCCCCTTTTTTATTGACAAAAGAATGGCGATAGTTTATCATGTACATAATTGTACATGATAATAGAATGCTTACGAACAAAACAGAAAATAGAATAAAGATATTACTTGAAGATGGAAGGGGTATCTACCACACCCAGGACCTTGCTGTTCTTTGGGGAGTTAGTAATGAGAACACTCTTCGCAAGATAATAAGTCGTTACATTAAAAGAGGATTACTGAAAAGCATCTATAAGGGATTCTACTCCACACTGCCACTGGAAAAGATAGATCCTTTTTATCTGGGAGTAAGGGCACTGAAGAGGTATGGATATGTAAGTACGGAAAGCATCCTCAAAGAGAATGGTGTTATCTTTCAGGATATAAAGTACATAACCCTTGTTTCCGATATATCCAAAAGAATGAAGATAAAGGATTACTCTTTTCTTGTCCGCAAAATGAAAGAAGAGTATCTTTATAACTCTGCGGGAATACTGTTTTCTGAGGGTATAGCAAAAGCTTCCTTAGAAAGGGCAGTTGCTGATATGCTTTACTTTAATCCTCATTATTATTTTGATAATGAGAAGAATATTAACTGGAAAAAAGTAAAAGAGATTAAAAATATAATCGGTTACTGATGAGTACAAAAAAAGAACAAATAAAACACGAAGTGCAAATGAATCGCTTGCTTTCAGAGATAGCTGAAGATAAAAGTATCTCTAATTACATATTCTTCAAGGGAGGAACTTGTGCAAAAATGCGCGGACTACTGGACAGATTTTCCGTAGATCTTGATTTTGATATTAAGGAGGGATCAGATAAAAAACAAATTCGTAAAAATCTTTATGATATATTTAAGAAGCTTGATTTAGAGATTAAAGATGAGAGCAAGAGAGCATTACAGTTTTTTTTAAAGTATCCCGGAGAGGAGAGAAACACACTAAAAGTGGAGATGCTGGATAAAATATATCTCTCAAACAGATATGAACCGGTTCATCTTCCTAAAATAAACAGAACATTGATTTGCCAAACAGTTGACACTATGTTTGCGCACAAACTTATTGCTCCACTAGACAGAAAGGGCAAGATTGCTGGAAGAGATATTTATGATATTCACTATTTTTTTCTAAACAGTTATCCTTATAATAAAGATGTTATTTTGGAAAGAAGAGGAGTTTCACCAAAAAAACACTTGCAGGAATTAAAGCAATTTATTGAAAAAAAAGTTACCAGAAGAGTGCTAGAAGAAGATTTGAATGTTTTGCTTGAATATGAGAAGTTTAAAAGAGTAAGAGAGTATTTAAAAACAGAAACCCTTCAGTTTATTGAAGAGGAGATAAAAAAATGAAAGTAGCATACTTTTCCAACACAGATTTTTCTCTTTACAACTTCCGCTTGGGACTAATGAAAAAGATGAAAGAGAAGGGATATACCGTCTATGCTTGTGCTAGCGAAAACAGACACTCAGAGAAGTTAAAAGAAGAGTTTCATTTCAAAAACTTCCCCTTGAAGAGAAGCGTTGATCTCTTGGGAAGAGACCTTCTTTACTTCTACAGAGTTTATAGTTTTTGCAGAAAAGAAAAACCTTTTTTGTGTCATAACTTTACCATCAAGCCCTGTATTTACGCCACACTGGCACAAAGAATGGCCGGAGTAGAGCAGATCTACTGTACTATAACAGGAGTAGGATACTCTTTTGAAAAAAAGGGATTACTGCAAAAAGTAGTTGTCTTTCTCTACAAAAGAGCATTAAAGCGCACAAACAAAGTCATCTTTCAGAATCCCGATGACAGACAGCTTTTTATTGATTTAGGTATAGTAAAAGAAGGGGAGTTGATCAAAAGTTCCGGAGTGGACACAGAAAAGTTTTCTCAAATAAAAGAGGAAAAAGAGGATGTTACCGTTACTCTCATCTCCCGCATGCTCTATACTAAAGGAGTAAGAGAGTTTGTAGAAGCGGCAAAAGAGATAAAGGGTGCCAAGTTTCTTCTTGTTGGTCCTATGGATAAAGAGAACCCGGAAGCGGTTACAGAAAAACAGATGGAAGAGTGGAAAAAGTATGTGCAGTACTTAGGAGAGACAGAGAATACTAAAGAGATACTGTCAAAAACAGATATATTTGTTCTTCCTTCTCATTACAGAGAAGGAGTTCCTAAAGCGTTACTTGAAGCGGGAGCAATGAGTCTGCCACTTATCACAACACATGTTCCCGGATGCAAAGAGGTGGTAGATGATGCGGTAAACGGATTTCTTATTAAACCGAAAAAGAAGAAAGAACTAATTAAAAAACTAAACATACTTATTAACGATAAAGATCTGAGAAGAAGGATGGGACAAGCTTCCCGGGAGAAGGTAGAAAAAGAGTTTGATGAGAAAATGGTAGTAGAAAAGACTATAAAATGTTATCATTTAGAGCATGAAGAGAGGTAGAATACACGCCATCATACTTGCACTGGGGGACTTTGTTGTCCTCTACTTTTCTCTGTATCTGGCTTTCTTTTGGCGCAAACTATCCCTTCCGGACACAGAGCTTTACATATCACTGATTACACCCTTCTTTTTTCTTTTCCTTGCCTGGATACTGCTTCTCTTTATCTTTGATTTCTATGAAGCAAACATCTTTAAAGATAAAGCGCAGTTTCTTAAAAGACTTACTCTTTTCACTGTTTTTTCTCTTTTCCTGGGAACAGCTTATTTCTATCTGCAGCCCCAACTGCAACTAACACCGAGAGCTATACTTATTCTCACCACTGTTAACGCCGCAATCCTTCTTTCTTTGTGGAGGTATATCTTCTCTTTTTCTTACGGAAACCTTTTACAAAGAGTGGTTGTTGTTGGTAGTTGTCCGGAAGCGGAAGAGATAGTGGACAAGAACCTAAAAAACCTTGGTTACGAGATAGTGGCCGTGTTTACTAAAAAAGAAGTAGTTACAGACAAGGTAATTAGAACCTTTGGAGAACTGGAAGAAGCGGCAAAGAGTGCGGATATTGCCGTTCTTACACCGGAAGTAAGGGAGGATAAGGGGTTTGTGAAAAACATATTCAAGACACTTCCGTTAAAGATAAAGTATGTGGAGTTTGCCAGCTTCTATGAAGACGTAACGCGTAAAATACCTCTTTACTCTGTGGATGAGCTTTGGTTTCTAGAGAACATCTCTTCTCCAGACAAAAAGTTACTTAGAAGATCTGCTGATATGGTTATATCTCTCATAGGTGTAACAATCACCCTTGCTCTTTTCCCTTTTATTGCAACAGCTATCAAGCTCAATTCTTCCGGCCCTGTAATCTACAAACAAGAAAGAGTAGGAGAAGAAGGGAAGTCTTTCACTCTCTACAAGTTTCGCACTATGCATGAAGGAAAGGCACAATTAGGAAGAGAGAAGAATAAAGGCACGGTAACTGCAGTGGGAAAGTTTCTTCGGGCCACGCACATGGATGAACTTCCACAGTTTTACAATATACTTAAAGGAGATATTGGTGTTGTCGGTCCTCGTCCAGAGTGGGTGGAAACAGCAAACATGTTTGAGAAAGAGATACCTTTCTACTCCTTAAGACACACCATCCGTCCGGGAATAACCGGATGGGCTCAGTTACAATACCCTGCGTCTACATCTGTAGAAGAGGCAAAAGAAAAGTTTAAATACGACCTTTATTATATAAAGAACAGATCTCTCTTTCTTGATGTTATTATTGTGCTAAAAACACTGCGTACTATATTTTAATAACTTTATA
>CAZPZV010000030.1:0-2000 GCA_964591185.1 uncultured Candidatus Saccharibacteria bacterium
TATGAAAAAAATTAAATATATCTCTCTTGCTCTTTTATTAACTCTTCCTCTTCTCTCTTTTGCAGAAGAGGATGAGTTTTTTCATACTGATATAGGAGGTTCTAATACAGAAGTTACGGGAGTGGACTGTTTTGATCACTACCATTTCGGTAGTATTGATATTGACTTGTCTTTAGATAAGCTTAATTATTCCGAGGGAGAGACGGCACGCCTTTCCGGAAGACTAAAGAATAATAATGATTATCCGGTAACAGAGGGAGGTTTGCATGTACAGGTTTTCCGAAAGAATGACAGCTATGAAAGAAAGGCAGGCAGTGATTTAGTAGAAGAGTTTTTTGCCTTAACGGACATCTCCATTAACAGCAACTCTTCCACGGCAAAAAGTTTTGAGTGGCAAGTACCACAAGGGATTTCTTCCGGAGAATATTTTATGGCCATTGATTTTGTGGTCGATGAAAAACTAAACCTTTCTGGGGCACCCATACTGGAGGGTGTTCATGGGGCGGTGAATAATTTTACAGTGGAAAGCGGCACGGACAGTGCTGTATATTTTGATAAAAACTCTGTTTTTGTAAACGGAGAACAGTTTCTTGCTCGTGATTTTATCCCTACGGTTGAAGAAGGAGAGGATGTGGTTGTTGATTACAGTGTTTTGGGTGGAGGAGGAGTTGAGGTGACGGAAAAACTTTACAAATGGGATAATTTAAGCGAGGAGAACCTTATAGAAGAAAACAGTTACAATGTATCTTCACAAAGAAGATCGGAGCTGGGATTGCTTTCTCCGGGAACATATCTCTTGGAGATATCAAAGAGTGATGGCGCTCCAGCAAAGATGAATGTGCGTTTCTTTGTTGAAGGCTCGCCCATCAATGGAAGAATCAACTTTCAGGCACTGGAAAACTTTCCCTTGCAAGAAGGGGAGAGGGGACATATCTTTGTTTGTTTTCACTCCGTAGGAAACGTTACAACCGATGATCAGGAAGTTGTTCTGGAGATCAAAGATGAGAATGGTAATCTTATAAAAGAGATACGCTACGACGGGCCCATTTCTTCGAATATGATGGCTATTCGCGAAGAGTTTGTTGCTGACAGGAGTTATGACAACTTAAATTTAACGGGAAGTATATACGACAATGGTGTGCTTGTGGATTCTTCTACAACAAACTACAATCCGCAAAAATTCGGTATGATCTCCTCTCTTTCTGTTAAAGTAGAGGATGATGAGCTAGTTGTTTCTTCACTGGATCTTTTTGATAATCCTGTAGAAACAGAGATGGCGGTTGAGGTGCAGGACAGCCAAGGAAATACTGTGTTTTTTGAACCTTCTTTCTCTGGATCTGAGCTCAGAAAGATTTTGGAGCTCGATGAGAATGAAGATTATAAGGTGACTGTTTTGTCCAAGAACGAAGGAATAAAAAGTGTTACCGACTTTACTTCATCTGAAAGAGCAGATGAAGAAAGAACCTTGGCCTTTGCTATTCTCGCTGTTTTGTTGATTATCGCAATAATCGTTGCAATTTTAATAGTCGTTAAAAGAAGATCTAAAATATGAAAACAAAAATTATAGGATTATCAGTAGTTTCTTTTGCGTTTCTCTTCGGTTTTTTCTTGGCTGCAGATGCAAGTATATCGGTTGATACCAGAAACCCGGGGAAGGCGCATAAACAGCAACTTCGTGACAGAGGCGCTGTTTGTGACAACCTTAGACATACCCAACATGAAAGATGCCCTTGGGTTTATGAGTCCGGTTTTATGGATGGAGAGAGACAGAAGTGGAGACACCTTACATTGACAGCAACCTTTTCTTTTGACGAGAATTATGATTTAAAGTTCATGGAGGGACTTAGTCGTAATTTAGCTTCTTCGGAGATCGAAGAAGGGGACTTGATCAGGTTTGATCATTTAGGAGAGCCGGAAGGAGAGTGGATTTTTGCAGGAGGATATTTTGATACTCCTCCAATAGAGTGGAGGGCTGATTCTAGGGCGGACTATAATGGAAT
>CAZPZV010000030.1:2100-5220 GCA_964591185.1 uncultured Candidatus Saccharibacteria bacterium
GAGACAGTTGTTCTTGATGGCGATGGCCATCACCCTGACGGAGAGGATATTTATTATCTTTGGGAGTGTGAAAAAGGTTCTTTTGTTGACCCAGAAGTAGAGTCTCCCACTTATATTGCCCCTGGAGAGGTTGGTGACTATGAGTGCAGGGTTCTTGCTTATGATGATAATAACAAGGGATCTACCGATACTGTTACGGTAAGTGTTGTTCTTATAACACCTCCGGAAAAACCGACGGGACTGGATTACGAAATAAAAGATCTTGATTGTGGAAATCCAATGAGTATTCCTGTTTTATCCTTTGAGTATGTAGATAATGATGGTGACAGGATGGAGGAAGTAGAAATCGATTTTCCCGGTAGCGGATATGATACGGAGTCATTTTCCAGGAGTGCAAACAGCGGAGATACGGTTGAAATAGAGCTTCCCGATACTTGGGGAGGTGCGCTAGACTGGGGAGAAGAGATTGATTGGAGGGTGAAAGTAAAGAATGACAATGATCTTTGGTCAGAATGGTCGGAGAGTGTTTTGCAGAACAGGGAGGAACCTGCTCCTCAAGTAAAAATCATAGATGTAGATTTCAGAAATGAGAATCAGTGTAATGGAGCTTATTCTGTGCCCACCTTTATTTGGGAGTACACTGACGATGATGGTTGTCCTGCTCAAGATTACAGTATAACTACCGACTATGGAGGTATTAGTGGCACCAACACGATTACTGATGGGGATAGAAGGGAGAACACCTTTACTCCGGAAAGTTGGGATGGAGAAAAAGAGTGGAATGAAAGCATAGATTATACGATTAAAGTTACCAGTACCCATGGATTCAGTCATGAATCCGGTGGAGCCTTTGATAATCTTGTTCGCCCTTATCCTCAGCCCGAACTATTTTGGAGTCCTCAGGAAATAAATGCGGAGAGCTTGATTGAGTTTACTGGAAGAGAGAGTTCCAATTGGGAGGCGGACGTGGAAAGAAAGTACGAGTTTGATTTTACGCAATACGGAGATCCCAGCGAGCATGTTGAGAACACTATCGAAACTGAGGTTGTTACGGAAACAAGATTTAGTGTCGATTCAGTTGGAAAGTCTCTCAGTGTATCTTTGGAGATAACAGATAATGATCTTGGTTATAGCTGCAAGATAGGAGGGGACGAAGATAGTGAAGGGGATATCGGAGAAGTTTACCTTCCTCTTCCGGGATGGGAGGAGAGATAGATTGATAGTGCTTTAGAAACTAAAGTGGGGCACAAGAAAAAGTGCTCCACTTTATTATATATGTTATTATTATTGTAATGTTGGATTTGCTTTTAGTTACTATTATCGGTGCCCTTTCCGGAGTTTTGATTAGTCTCTGTGTATTTAAGCTGGAAAAGAAAAAAGGAATTCCTTATTTAGGGATAACGGAAGTAGCAACTGCTTTAATCTTTCTTTTTCTTTATGTTTCTTATGATAGCTTGATAGATGTTCTTTTTCTGTGGGCGATTTCTTCTCTTTTGATACTCATTTTCGTTTACGATTTAAAGCACTTCATAATTCCCAACAAGGCCATTTACCCGGCAATAATTATTACAGCCTTTTATTTGGCGCTTACGCAGGATCTTTCTTTGATCATCAGTCATCTGCTCTCTGCAGCGCTGGCTTTTCTCTTTTTCTTTACAATCTATTACGCAACTAAAGAGAGGGGAATGGGATTTGGAGATGTTCGTTACGCTTTCTTTATGGGATTGTTCCTTGGTCATCCGCAAATACTAGTGGGACTGTTTTTTTCTTTCTTGCTTGGTGCTATAATCGGATTAGGCCTTATTTTCGCAGGCAAAAAGGGAAGAAAGAGTCACCTTCCTTTTGCTCCGTTTTTGATTATAGGAACATTTATTGCCTATTTTTATACATCGGAAATTATACACTTCTATCTGACTTTATATGTTTAAAGAGGAGGGCTTTACCATAATAGAGATGCTTGTGGTGATCGGAATACTTTCCGTTCTAACTTCTTTCGTTTTTATTAACCACAGATCTAGTGAGGCCATTCTTTCTTTTGAAAGAGAAGCTGGGCATATGCTTGAGGGGATAAGAAAAACAAGAAACTATGCTATAGCTTCTTGGTATCCTCAAGAAGGCTTCCTAGAAGGTTTAGGGGATGAAGATGTTTTTCATGGAGGATATGGTATTAGATTTGAAAAAAACAGTAGGAATTATCTGTTGTTCGCGGACCTGGAAGACGAAAGAGGGTTTGATGAGAATAGTATAATATTGGAAGAAAGGGAACTGGATGAAGGAGTTGGGGTTGATAATATTAAAATAAGCGGAACTGATGAAGATTATCTTGATATAGTCTATCGTCCACCGGATTTGTTTATTTTCTTTAATGGGTATGATGCCATGGAAAATAATTTAACCGCGGTTATTACCCTTATTTCCAAAGAAGAAGGGCATACGAAGGACATAAAAATAAACCCTTACGGGGTGCCGATGTATGAACAAGAACAGTAAAGGATTTGTTTTTATAGAGTTAATGATAGTTATTGCCATTATCAGCGTGGGATTGGTTTCCGTTATGACCATGATAAATCGCACCCAGTCGGAAATAGACATGGTCAGATCCAGATTTATTGCCACCTATTTGGGTCAAGAAGGGGCGGAAATAGTGAGAAGTATCAGGGATGGTAACTGGATGGAGGATGACACTTATTGGCTTGACGGTCTTCATCTTCATGGAGAGGATTACGGGACCAGTATAATTGCCAGGGCGAGTTACGATAGTAATGAACTTGATTTGTTAGAAAAGAATGTTGATGTTAATAATTATTTAAATCATAGTGATTTTCGATTACGTACGGATGGTGGTCGCTATAATCATGATACAGGTGATCTTAGTGGATTTTGGCGCGTAATCGAAATTACATTAAAAGAGGACACAGAAAAAAATGAAGATTACCTGGAGGTTGACGTTTATGTTAACTGGGGAGAAGGAACGGTTCACATAAGTAATATTTTATATGACTGGTTTTGCATACCTGAAAATGATGATACTTTTTGTGATCGTCATGAAGTAGAGTGCGGATCTTATACCGAAAAGGACAATTGTGGAAACACAAGAACAGTAGATTGTGGAAGTTGTGG
>CAZPZV010000031.1:0-5212 GCA_964591185.1 uncultured Candidatus Saccharibacteria bacterium
CCGGGACACGTGAAAAAAGAAGACTTTGACTTGACGGTAAAAGAAGCGGAAAAAAGAGAGGAAACAGTGGATCGTATTCTGGTGGAGAGAGGACTCATCTCTCACGAAAACCTGGGGCGTATTATTTCCGACGCTACAGGATACCCCTTTATCACACTAAAAAAGACCATTATTGCGGAAATTGACGAAAAGCTGCTTGAGTATATTCCTGAAGTTGTTGCCTTTTCCCAAAGAGTGATTGCTTTCAAGGAAACCAAAGACGCAGTAAAGATAGCTACCTCTAATCCGGGAAACTACGAGTTTGTAAAGCATTTAGAAAACAAGATAGGAAAGAAGATTCAACCATACTACGCCACTCCTTTTGACTTAGACATGGCCTTGAAGAGGTATAAGGGTGATTTGCGTGAAAAAGCATTACGTCTCATAGCGGACTATCAGAAAAAGGGACCTGTAGCCGGAGAGAGAAACATAGTGGATATAGTTGACCTCTTCATGGACTATGCACACACAAACATGGCCTCGGATATACATATTGAGCCTATGAGTGAGTCGGCAGTTGTTCGATTCCGTGTTGATGGTGTACTGCACAAGGTTATTGAGTATCCCAAAGAAATACACGACCGTATTGTCTCCAGGATAAAGATTCTTGCACGCCTCAGAACAGACGAAAGGGAAGCGACGCAAGACGGAAGATTTGACTACGATATTTCCGGAACAGAGATTGATGTGCGTGTTTCTATTATGCCTGTTACCGATGGAGAGAATGTGGTGATGCGTCTCTTAATGCAGAAAGGAAGAAGACTGACCATACACGATATCGGTCTTAGCGAAGAAGACATGGAAAAGATAGAGAATGCTGCTTACAAACCATGGGGCATGATACTTGTAGTGGGTCCTACCGGTTCAGGTAAGACGACTTCACTTTACGGAGTACTGCAGTTGCTAAACGACCCTAAGGTGAATATAATGACCATTGAAGATCCGGTGGAGTATAATATTGAGGGAGTGCAGCAAACACAGGTTAACCTGGCCAAAGAGATCAGCTTTCCTAACGGACTGCGATCTATTGTGCGTCAGGATCCAGATGTTATAATGGTTGGAGAGATTCGCGATGAGGAAACGGTAAAGATAGCGGTAAACTCTGCTATGACCGGTCACTTGGTGCTCTCTACCATGCACACCAACGATGCTGCTACATCTTTTCCGAGAATGCTGGAGATGGGAGTGGAGTCGTTTCTTGTCGCTTCTTCTGTAAACGTGGTTATTGCGCAAAGACTGGTGAGAAGGATTTGCGAGGAGTGCCGTGAAAGTTACTTTCTTTCCGAGATGGAATTAAACGTGCTTAGCAAGGAAACAGAGTTTGCTGAAGTAATCAAGAAGTTTGCCGGAAAAGACGATCTTACCAAAGTGCGCTTTTATCGCGGCAAGGGGTGTCATGCTTGTAATGATACGGGATTCTTTGAAAGAACAGCTATTTTTGAGGTGATGGAGGTAAGTGAGCAGATACGCTCCCTTATTATCGAAAAAGCTTCCTCGGATCACATCAACAAACAAGCATTAAAAGAAGGAATGAACAACATGGCACAAGACGGAGTGAGTAAAGCCCTTATGGGAACAACCACTTTAAGTGAGATATTAAAAGCAATTAAATATTAATATGAGCACAGAAAAACATCATCGCAAATTAACCGAGAGCTTGGCCGTTGCTGTGCATCAGGTAAAAAACCCTATTTATGTACTGAAAGGGTATTTAGAGGTGCTTCTTTCTGAGGATATAGGAGAGTTAAACTCTAAACAGAAAGAGTACTTAAGTGACTCTTTAGAGAACGTTTCCCGTGCCACCAGTATCATAAACGACCTGCTTCGCATCTTAGAGATAGAAGAGAAAGAGTACAAAGTGAAAAGCGAGGAGGTGGATCTGGTGAAAGTGGTTGCGCAAGTGGTGGAAAATTACACTTTTCTTGCCAAAGCAACCAATGTGGACATACACTTTAATTACGCACAAAAGATTCCCCTTGTTTCTACCGACTCTAAAAAGATATACTATGTGGTAGAGAACTTGGTAAGCAACGCTATTAAGTACAAAGGACAAGGAAGAGGTGTTGTAGAGATATATATTGATAAAAAAGAGGAAGATGTTCTTTTCTCCATTAAAGATCAGGGAGTGGGTATTCCCGAGGATATCGCTGAAAATCTTTTTAGCAAGTTTTTCCGCACAGAGAAAGCGGTGGAGATAGATCCCACCGGACTAGGGCTTGGCCTCTATATCAGTAGAGCCATTGTCAACCTTTCCGGAGGAGAAATCTGGTTTGAAAACAATAAAGAAGGTGGAACCACTTTTTACTTCACCTTACCCAAAAGCAAATGAGTGACAATAAAAAAACAGTTTTAATGATTGAAGATGACAGCTTTTTGCGCAAGCTGTACAGAGACAAGTTTGCCAAAGAAGAGATACACTTCATCGAGGCCACCAACGGGGTGGAAGGGATAAACAAGATAGTTAATGAAAAGCCTGACTTAATTATCTTGGATATTCTTCTTCCTTCCAAAGGAGGTTTTGATGTTTTAGAAGAGAAAAACAAGAGCGAGGAAACAAAAGATATTCCGGTAATCATTCTCTCCAACTTAGGACAAGAGGCGGATATAGAGGAAGGAAAAGAGTTGGGAGTTGAAAATTATTTTGTAAAATCAGAGGTAAACTTTACCGAGGTGGTGGACAAGGTAAAGGATCTTCTTTAATATATGATCTTGTTCGAAAGAGTAACCATACAAGAAAAGGTTGACCTGGTACGCAACCTTTCTTTGCTCGTTAAAAGCGGACTTCCCATAAACGAATCCTTTTCTCTTCTTGCCGAGCAGTCCAGCTCACCAACACTAAGCAAGATACTGCACGATGCACGGGAAAGAATGGAACAAGGTACGCCCATTTACCGCGTCTTTGAGAAAAACAAGAACTTTGACAACATCTTTGTCAGTTTTATCCGTGCCGGTGAAGAGAGTGGGACGCTGGCGGAAAACCTTAACTTTCTCGGTGACTGGCTGGAAAACGAAAGCACACTACGTAAAGAAATAAAATCAGCCACCCTTTATCCCAAGATAGTTATCTCTGTAGCTGTTTTGCTTAGTGGAGGTCTTGCCGTCTATGTTCTACCGCAACTGGTTACGGTTTTTGACACTTTGGACGTGGAACTTCCGTGGCTTACACAAGCGCTCCTTTGGGTTTCCCGTGTGGCTCAAAGTCACGGTGCCTTGATATTTTTGGGCATCTTCCTTCTTTTTCTTTTAATTTTTCTTGTTTCCAAGATACCGTTGGTGAAAAGAGTTTTTGATACCATTATCATCAAGATTCCTTTTTTCGGAGAGTTGGCCAAAGAGTATCAGTTGGCGATCATCGCTCAGCTTACATACACCTTGTTTAAGAGTGGACTTACCATCGGACAAGCCTTGGAGATAACCAAGGGCTCGGTGACCAATACCAAGTACAGGAACTCGATATACAAAATTAAAGAAAGAGTGGAAAAAGGAACCAATCTTTCCAGCGCCATGGGTGAGTATCCCAAGCTCTATCCGGGTGTTTTTATCAGTGTGGTGGCCACGGGAGAGAGAACAGGCTCCTTTAGTGAATCCTTTGCTTACCTGGGAAAGTTTTTTAGTGGAAGGGTGTTGGAAAAAACAAAGAAACTGCCTACGGTACTGGAGCCCATACTTCTTGTGCTTCTGGGTATCTTTGTCGCTCTCATAGCCGCGGCTATTATTATGCCTATCTACGAGGTTACAAAGGGAATGAACTAACTTTTCTTGTAACTTAGTTTAATAGTTGCTAGAATGAAAGGAATATTATTTGCCTTTAAAAATACGTCATGTCACAAGAGAAAACAGACACCCTCAAAAACTCTATTTCGGAAAAAGAACTCTACATCACAGAAGCGGAAGAAGAGTTAAGAGAGTTAAAAAAAGAAGCCTCCCAACTGGAAAAGGAGGCAACACAGTTTTTTCATAACAAAAAAGAGATTCTCTCTAAAAAAGAGGATCTTTCGCACAAGAAGTCTAAGCTGGAAAGCAAGATTGATGATGTGGCGCGCAAAGAGTCGGAGATAAAGGCGGAAGAGCGCATTATAGAAGAAAGAGAAAGCAAAGAAGAGGACTTAGAGAAGAAGAGAAAGATAGAGAAAAAGAGATGGGATGTGGAAGACAAGAGAAGAGAGATAGAAGACGAGCGGTGGGAGCTGGACAAGAAACTGGAAGAAAGAGAGAGAGTGATTAAAGAACTGGAAGATGAGCTGCAGTCAGAAGAGAGACTAAACAAGGAAAACGAACTGAGAAAAAAACAGGTCTATCATCTAATTGAAAGAAAAGAGGAAGAGGTAGCTTCTTTGAGAGAGGATGTTCAACAACTAAGAGAGAAGAGAGAGGAGATAGTGTCCCGAAAAGAAGAACTAAAGAGTGCTGAAGAGGAAAGAAAGGAAAAAGAAAGACAAAGATGGGAGAAGATAAACAAACTCTATGATGAAGCCGTTCTTGACTATGAAGCGGAGCTTTATGATTCCGCAGAGGAAAAGCTTAAAGAGATGTTGCTTTTGCACGGCCCTTTTAAAGAAACAGGTTTTTTGAAATCTTTGTTCAGGGAAAAAACAAAAGCACAAAAAGCAAGCCGTTATTTAAAAAAGATAAACAAAATCAAAAGGGACAGAAGGAAGTTGATGGAAAAAGAGGACATGAAGAGAATAAAAGACGAGCAGAGCTTTCCGCAAACAAAACCTCTATACACGAGAATAAGTGAGATTAAAGAAAAGAGGCGCGATGTGGAGGAGAAGATTAAAAAAGTGCTTTTAAGCAGATTCGTATTGCTGGAAAAAGAGAAAAATAATCTAAAAAGACAAGAAAAGATAGGCGAGGAGTTGGAGGCCCTAAATGAAAAAGAAGCAACAATCGATGAAAAATACAACAAAGGAGTGGCAGAAAACGAGAAGAAGATGCTTGAAGCGGAAAAAGAAACAATCAACAAGGAAAGGGAGGGACTGGAAAGAGAGTTAAAACTGGTGAAAGAGGACTTGGAGAAGACGAAGAGCGAGTTTGAGGAAAATGAAGAGGAAAGAAGTATTTTGGAAAGGAAGTTGGGAGAGTTGACGGTGAAGATTGAGGATAATAAAGACAAAATAAAAGAGATTAAAAGTGAAATGACAGAGGAGCCGGGAGAGGTTTACGATTTAGA
>CAZPZV010000032.1:0-4737 GCA_964591185.1 uncultured Candidatus Saccharibacteria bacterium
ATATTGTGATTAAGCAAGTGAAAAAAACGGTTATAGCAACTCTCCTGAATAATTGTTGCACTCTGCAACAATCCGCAAAAACTTTCTAAGAATTAAGATAGCCTAAGACTATCAAAAACTGGAGAAGTATTTTTTCCTTCTTTTGCCTCTTTTGATAAACGATCAAGTCTTTCCGATTTTAAACAAAAATAGACTTCTTTTGTCTGAACAAAGTGATTTAGGTAAGCGTTTATGATAGTGGAAAGAGGCATACCAAAATCCTGCGCCAACTTTTGCGCCTTCTTTTTAACCTCTCTGTCCACCTTTATACTAATGCTCGTTTTAGGCATAAGCTATATTTTGGGAAAAAGAACCCTACTCTCCCTATCTCTTACCTGTTTTTTAATCTCCTCCGCCGTTTGTGGAAGAAAAGGAGAAAGCATATCAGATAAAGAGAAAAGAATATAGAGAAGATTCTCAATCACCTCTTTCTGCTCTCCCTCCCAAGGCTTTTTCTCTTCTATATACCTATCAGCAAAGTGCACCAAACTCCAGATATTCTCCAGTGCTTCATTAAACTTGTACTCTTCCAATAAAGAAGAAGACTTAGCCATAACCTCCTCCACCTTTTCTTTTACCTCCCCTCTGCCAACAAAATCATTTACATTTTTTTTCTTTGCCAAGCTAACACTACGGGCAAGCAAGTTACCCAGACCATCAGCAAGATCACCGTTGTATCTTTCTATAAACCTCTCCTCGGAAAAGTCACCGTCAGAGGTAACCGGAATCTCACGCAAAAAGAAGTAGCGTACCGGATCCACTCCAAATTTATCCACCAAAGCAAAAGGATCTATAACGTTACCCAGACTCTTAGACATCTTTCTTCCTTCTGCGGTAATAAATCCGTGAACCAGTATGTCCCGTGGAAGCTCTATTCCTGCGGATAAAAGCATCCCTATCCAGATAACGGCATGAAAGCGCAAAATGTCTTTTCCGATACAGTGAACATCAGCAGGCCAGAAGTTTTCAAAATCCTCATCGTTCCTCCCGTACCCCAAGGCAGAAATATAGTTGGTTAGGGCATCCACCCAAACATAAAGGGTTTGAGATTCATCCCCGGGAACAGGTATACCCCACTTCAAGCTCTCTGCACTACGGCTAACAGAGATATCTTCCGCGCCTTCTTTAAGAAAGCTTAAAACCTCTTTTTTCCTTCCTTTAGGAACGATACGCACCCTATCACTCTCAATTAGCTTTTTAATCTGATCACTGTAACGAGAAAGACGAAAGAAATAGTTCTCTTCCCGTACTTCTTCCAAGGGCTTATCATGATTAGCACACTTTCCCTCAACTAAATCTTTTTCTCTTTTAAACTCTTCACAACCACTGCAGTAAAGTCCCACATAACTATCTTTGTAAATATCTCCTGATTTTTTCAACTCCTCCCAGATAGCATCCACTCCCGGCCAGTGTCTTTCTCTGTCCGTAGTGCGAATAAAGTCACTATTAGAGATGTTCAACTTCAAAGTAAGGTCAACAAACCTTTTTGTCACACCTTCCACAAACTCCTCCACAGGAACCCCTTTTTCTTCTGCGGTACGTGCTATCTTTGACCCGTGCTCGTCTGTTCCGGTTAGAAAGTAGACATCTTTGCCAATATTACGATGATAACGGGCAAGCAAGTCAGCTTGCAGTAGTTCCAGTGCAAATCCGATGTGCGGATCAGCGTTGGTATAAGCGATACTTGTTGTTATGTAATACTTCATCTAATTACTATGGTGAACTCACCTTTAATATTTTCTTTTTCTAGCTCCCGCATTACGCTCTCCACCGTTCCCCGGTAGATTATCTCGTGCATCTTTGTTGCCTCTCTCATAACCACGATACTACGAGAACCGTCAACAGAAGAAAGCTCCCCCAAACTCTTCATAATACCGTGAGGAGAGTCGTAAAAAACAACAGGGTAACGACAACCGAGCACTTCTTCAAAAAACTGTTTTCTTTTTCTTTTTTTAGGAGGAAATCCCAAAAAGAGAAACCGTTCCATGGGAAATCCGCAGATACTGGCAATACAAGTAACAGCGGAAGGTCCGGGAATGGGAACAATCAACGCATTTTTATTCACCTTCAAAGTTTCCTCTACCAAAAGCGCCCCGGGATCGGAAACACCCGGAGTGCCTCCATCAGAGAGATAGGCCACCTTTTCTTTTGAAGCCGCTCTCTTAGCAACAATCTTTAGCACCCTTTCCGAGCTGTGATGGTGCAAGCTCTTTAAAGGAACATCTATGCCGTATTTAAAAAACAACTTACAGGTAACACGAGTATCTTCGCAATAGGCGATATCCACTTCCTGCAAAATACGCAAAGCGCGCAGAGAGATGTCCTCCATATTGCCTATTGGTGTAGCAACGATATAAAGCATAGCTACTCTTTCTGCTCCAAATACTCTTTGGAGAATTCAAAAAGTATACCTAAAATAGGGATAGCAAGAAAAGCACCCAAGGCTCCCCAAAGACTACCACCGATAACAATGGCGATAAGCACCAGTGCCGGAGAGACTCCCATAAAGCGACGGGAAAGAAGAGGGGTGAGAACACTGCTCTCTATGGTTTGAATAATCGTAAAAGCAATTAAAACAAATACAGCCTTCTCTACACTGTCCAGAGCGATGATAACAAAGAAAAGACCTCCGGAAACAACCGGCCCCACATAAGGAATAAAATTGAATAGTCCGGCAATGATAGCGAAAAGAAGGGCGTAGTTTACATCAAACAAATAGAAGACCACAAAGGAGAGTACACCGACAAATATTCCCGCCAACACACGACCCAAAAACCAGTTACTTACCTGCTTGCGGCACTTCTTCCAGATGGTAAGAGCATTCTCTCTATTATTTACACTGGTAAACTTTCCTATTCCCTTCTCCACAATGTTTCCCTCAAGAGAAAGAAAGATGGACATGGTGATAACAAACAAGGCGCTAAACATCCCTCCGAAAATAATCACCAGCACATTAAAGACATTCTGTGCAATCGCTTCCGACGACTCTCTTAAAGTTTCAAAAAAAACATCTACACTCTCAAACGCCTCTACTCCCAACTGCTGCATGAAAGGAGACATCCTTTCAAAGTACTGTGGCAGAAGAAGAGAAAACTCACGAATCTCTTTCACAAAACCCGGTATTCCAAGGTAGATAAAGAAACTAAGCAGTCCGAAAAATCCGAAATAGATAAAGATAACAGCAACACCGCGTGGTATGCGCAAACGCCGCAACAGATCCACTGCCGGATTGAGCATGATGGAGATGATAAGTGCGAAAATAAAAAGCACCAAGATATCCGATATCTGGTATAGAAAATAGACGGAAACAACAGCCAATATAACTTTGACTACCGTTCCCCAAGATATGTCCAGTAAACTTCTCTCCATATGAAAAATATTAACACAAAATACAGCTAAAGGGAAACAGGACGGGGGCCTAAAACGGCAAGATTCATCCCTGAAGAAACAAATATCTCCCGGGAAACATTTAAAACATCATCAGAGGTCACACTGTCAATTAAAGAAAACATCTCTTCTAAAGAAAGCGTCTTTCCCTGCAACAGTTCCTGCACACCGTAAAAATAGGCCAAAGCATCAGACTGTTCCATTCTCAAAGAAGTCTTGCCTTTGATATAGTCTTTAGCTTTTTGCAACTCATCTTTACCTACTTTTTCTTTAGCCATTCTCTCGTACTCTTCTCTGATAGCATCAACCACCTCCTTGGCCCTGTCACTGTCCACTCCTGCACGGGTAACAACTACGCCTGTTTGCGGATTCTCATCCAGATAAGTGGCAATGTAGTAAGCGGATCCCATCTCCTCACGCACACGAGCAAAAAGCCTCGAACTCATCATTCCTCCCAGAAGAGAGGCGATAATCTTTTGCGCGTACCTCTTCTCGCTTTGCATATTAAAAGCACGAACACCAAAAGAGATGTGCGTCTGATCAGTGCTTCTTTTTTCAAAACGAACTGCCGGTTCTGTTTGATCTTCCTTTACCGGAGGACACTCACGAGGAGTCCCACTAAGAGAAAAACTATCCCTCACCTTCTTTTCCGCATCAGAACCAATATTGCCGGAAACAACAACCACAGTATTCTCTTCCGTGTACTGAGACTTCATATACTCCAGCAAGTCCTTTCTTGTTATACCGGACACGCTTTCCTTGGTCCCCGCTATACCCCATCCCGCAGGCTGGTCACCATAGAGAAGCTCTTGAAAAATAATATCACAAAAGGAAACAGGATCATCGTAATACATATTTATCTCTTCCTTAATCACTCCTTTCTCTTTTTCTATTTCCTTTTCCGGAAGAAGAGAGTTTTGATAGATATCGGAAACCCAGTCAATGGCAAGATCCAAGCTCTTGGCGTTAACCTTGGCATGGTATCCGGTATAATCCTCACCGGTAAAAGCATTAAACACTCCTCCCACCTTGTCTAACTCTTCTGCAACAGACAAAGGAGTGGGGCGTTTCTCTGTGCCCTTAAAAAGCATATGCTCTAAAAAGTGAGATATGCCGGAAACCCTTTTTTCTTCATATTTAGACCCTGTTTTTACCAAAACAAGCACCGCAGCAGCACGAGTACCCTCCCGCGGAACGGTTATTACACGTAAACTCATAATATTTTTTTTATCTCCTTTTCTAATTCATTAATAGCCACTCTTTTCTGTTCCATGGAGTCACGCTCACGCAAAGTAACTGTGTCTTCTTCAA
>CAZPZV010000033.1:0-4299 GCA_964591185.1 uncultured Candidatus Saccharibacteria bacterium
TACAAATCTCGATATCTTCAAACACCAGATCTTCTATTATGACATTGGGAAGACTAGCTTCAAAGAGGGGAGGAAGATTGAAATCCGGAGTTTCAATGTTTTCAAACTCCATGTTGAATCGTGAAAGAGGGATTTTAGGCACTGTAATGTCAGGCATATCTGGCGGAACACTGGGAGCACCGAGAGAGGGGGATTCGCATCCGAGCATGCCTTGCTGTGGATAGGATGTGGTTGTTATATCTTCTTCCGGAGAACTCATACTGCTTGATAAGTCAATATCATCTCCCCCTATAACTGAAGAGTATCCATCTATTAATAGTCCCGCACTGCCACCTCTTTCATTTAGAAGCGCAAGTATTGCACAGTGGTGCTTGAAGTCAGCTGGTCTCCAATCATCCTCTTTTACGTCTATTTCATGCTGTAATATAGAGCTACACTTTGATTCCATTGTTCCAATAGGATTGCTTTCGCATCCAGCAGGAGGTTCTTCTCCGTCGCTCCAGAAAAGATTTTCACAAACCCTCTTTTCCGAAAGCTCTTTTGTGCGTATGGGAACGAGTTTTTCCATTATAGTCATGATATGGTCTTGTGGTCGTTGCCTTTCCTCAAGATATATATGTCTGGGCGCAAAAAATTTAAGAATATCCTCTATTATAGGAAAATCGGATGCATATCTTAATAGCACTGTTACGCTTAATGCTGGATTAAATCCAACTACTGCAGCTGTCTTCCAAAAATCTGCACTCCTTGGTTCACCACTTCTTTTGTCTGCATCCAAGTGTAATTCTCGAAGCTCTTCTACTCTTGTTGATGATGTAAACGGTCTTTTGTATTCTCTAAAGCTTAATCTTCGGGAAATTCCTTGTAATTCCATTATCAGTCTTGAGTGAAACCAGCGATAAAGTGGCCAACGGCTTTCTCTTTGAACTCTTTCGCGTAACAAGGACCAAAAATCACTACCGCTATATGTCCACACCCCTCCTTCTCTGTAGTCGTCATATTTCTCATGTAATTCGAATAGCTCCTCATATGGGGCGATGTGTTTATCTTTTATGTCTTCATCTATTTCTGGCATCGTGTCCCACCTAGCTTCGCTTACAAGTCCACTGCCTGTCCATCTTGTTATGTGTTCTATTTGAGGAGGAGCATCAAACGTGTGAAGATGATTGTTGAGAATGGCGTATTCAACAAACTGCTCAAAAATACCTTTTCTTATCAAAATATCCATAGCTTCGTTTAAGGCGCCATAGTACCAGTGTCCCGGAGCTCCCCACAAAAATATGTCTAATAGATTGTTCAAAGTTAAAAAGTCCACAAACAACCTTACTTGCTCATTTTTACTAATTGAAGACAGTCTGGGGTCCTTTACTAAAACATTCACTCTTATTTCAAAATTAATATCTTCGGTTTGCTGTAAATTATAATCTTTCATTGACTCAAAAATTTCATCACAAACCTCGGCGGGAGAATCATCTTCTAGTCCAAAATACTCTGCTACAGTCCATTCTTGCAGATCCCATGCCCTAGCCCGGGTTAAAGCAACTCTGTCAAGAGCATATCCAAGCGCCTCGCATGCATCTTCTTTCACACCTGGAAGAATCTCTTCCTCAAAAGGAACAACAGGAGGAATCCACTCGTGAGGAAGATAATCATAAGAACCCGCCATAGACAACAATCCAAATATATTATTGCGATATGCTTCCCATGCTCCTTCTACTCGCTTACTTCGTTCATCTTCCTCCCTGAGGCACTCTCCTCTTACTGTTTGACACTCTTCCACCCCATCTCCATAGTATGTGCATTCCGTAATATAATCCCACTCAACACACTTATAATAGGTGTACACATCTAATAAAGATTCTTCGTTTATTCCATTATGACGACCAAGAAATTCAAGCCATCTGTGAATATCAGAATCATCATGTATATTAAACAGTGTTACCAGATCTTCGGCCATATCTTTTTCTTCTGTAAGAAAATTAAACACTCCATGAAAAAGATCCGTATTTTCTTCTATAAAATCGAAAAGCTCGTCTTCATGATTACCGTCCTTAATAAATCCGGCAAAGTCATGAGGAAAAGATTCGGTTCCCGGAATATAGCTGTCGTAACTATTTCTTAAACCATGATCATCTAAAAAGTCTCCATACTCCTCCCAGTTATCCTCTTTATTTACGAATTCAGTAAAAATATTCCTGTTTAAAAGCATTTTTGGATATTTTCTCCAAATATCGATCATGTCAGAGTACTGAGCAAGGTTTTCATATTTTTTTATAAAGTGAATCATCCTCTCTTTATACTCATCACCATTCATGTGACTTGGTTGAGTACCACCAAAAAAGTAATCCTGCTCTTCTTTGTACTTTGAGTAATGCAACATATTTTCTCCTTCACAGTAATCCTTGTCCCCGTCTCCTCTTTTTCTACACATTTCAGAACTTACGGGCAAAATAGGATCTGCAATAGACTCTGGAAGATTGTCAAAATCTTCACCGATAAGATTGTTTTCAAAAAGAAACAGAAATACAGAGTAAGAGTTCACAAACCGGAAAAGTGGTCCCATATGGATAAGGCCATCTGGACTACCAGATGATGTTCTATATGAATCGCTGGCTAGTTCCTGCCTAAATCTCTTAAAAAAGTCAGCGAAATACTGTTCACGCATCAGGTACTCTTCCCATTCTTGATCTATCATGTCTATGTTTTCGTCTATCAGATTATCGTCATCGATTCCGATTTCTTGGCATATTTTCGGAGGAACAAGGAGTGGTTTGAGATCGGGATTTTCTCCAACATAGGCGTAGAACTTGTCGATCAATTTTTCTCCCTCATTGTCTTCTTCTTTGTCAAAAAATTCATAGAACACAAAGAGGCCTGTTTTTTGATACAGAGAGACGTAATCATTGTAGTCTATCCAACCACCATAACCTTCCAGATAATCAAAATAATCCCTGTTGTTTATGTGTTTCATGAATTCATGCCACTTTTCTTCTATGTCAATAAAGTCAAAAACAAGAATCCAGTCATCGTGCTCATAGACAAATTCACGAAAATCATCTATATGCGACATGAAGTAATCAGTAGCCTCGTTTATCACTTCTGAAGATGGCCTTGGATGCTCGTACCATATTCTTCGCAGCATTTCTTTAAACGTTAGGTGAGAGTGTTTGTCTGGAACAACCTCCCACCAGTTGTTGTAGCTCTGGTAGTTATACCAAGGACTTTCTGGTCCAGCGTTCGGATCACGAAAACCAGGCCACTGTTCTTGGCGAAACTTTCTTTTCCACAGGTCGGGGTCGCAATCAGGGTCGATGTCAGGATCACAGCCGTACTCACTATGATATGACGCCAATTCAGATTGCATTGATGAAAAGTTATCTATATACCAGTTTACGTCTCTTATAGTTCTCTCGGATTTGGATTTAGTTTCTTCGGGATCATCCATTCCACAAACAGCAGGAATGAAAACTTGGTCGAGATGATTTCTCCAATGATGAAAGAAAGGCCTTCCATCTACATTATATCTATCCAAGTGCTCCATAAAGCAAAGCCACTGTTCGTAACTTTTTTCCGTTTCAAAAAGAATATTTTCTATGTGTGATAAAAATTGTATCTTATACATTTCACGGAAAAAGTCTATCCACATCCATGTTTCCGTATACTCTTCCCAAAGATAACGACAATCATCTTTGATTCTGCTTATTACGTTTTCAGTATCAAAACATTCAGACTCTATCATTGTTTGACTTCCGTAAAACTCTCCCCCTCCCTCACCAGTGCCGTCTTCATGAAAGTTTGTACTTACCTCAGGGTCTATTTTATCGCTAGGAATCTCATGACTGGAATGATATGCTCCGTCATCACCATTTTCTTCGTCTCCAAAGATTATCTTCATATCTTTTGCTATGGCGTTTATCTCTCCAGAAAATCCTCTTTGATGTAGCGCATTAACGCAGGCGAGATGTTCATTTCCCTTATCTAGCTTTCTTTTGGTCTCAAAACAAAGGTACTCCATGTCATTGTCTGCGGGGTTTTCACAAAAATCAAAAGTTTTCTTTATTCCCATAACCAGAGGACACAACTCCTCCATCATTTCTTTTTCTTCTTCGGTTAGTTCTGGGGGTGGAGGGGCGCTTGCTTCCTCCCTAAGATCAGCAAGCTCATCCAATCCAGCGATCCACACCATTTCTTCATCTGCCAAGTTTTTTATTTCCTGCACAATGCTGTCGTCTATTCCTTCTATGTATGTCAGATAATCAAAGCTAGGAAAGTAGCTGTAATCAAGATCTTCGTGTTTAT
>CAZPZV010000034.1:0-4104 GCA_964591185.1 uncultured Candidatus Saccharibacteria bacterium
TTATCTTAACGCTCTTACGGGAAAAGGTGTACATGTGGTGACAGTTAATGATTATTTGGCGCGTAGGGATACGGTGTGGATGGGACAGATATACCACTACTTGGGACTGAGTGTGGGGTGTATAAACGACCGTCAGTCTTTTGTTTATGACCCGGACTACAAGTCGGGCACAGAAGAAGAAAAGGACGATATTCGTGACACCTTGGGATCTTTTCGTGTACAGGAAGACTTTCTTCGCCCTTGCACACGCAAGGAAGCTTATGCCGCTGATATAACTTACGGTACCAACAATCAGTTTGGCTTTGATTACCTGAGAGACAACATGGTCAACTCCCTTGATGACCGCGCACAGCGTGAATTCAACTACGCTATCATTGACGAGGTGGACTCTATTCTCATAGACGAGGCCAGAACACCTCTAATTATTTCTATTCCTGAAGAAGGAGAGGACTTTGATAACAAAAAAAAGATGTATCTGGAATTCTCGCGCATGGTTCCTCACCTGAAAGCGGGAGAAGACTATGAGGTGAAAGAAAAAGAAAAAGCGGTCAACCTTACCGAAGAGGGCGTAGAAAAGGTAGAGAAGATGCTTAATGTGGATAATATCTATGAAGAGAGAGGTATAAACTCTTTACACCACCTAGAGCAAGCACTGCGAGCTCAGGCCAAAAGCACGGAAACAGGAAAACCTCTTTATGAGAAAGACATCCACTACGTTATAAAAGACGGAGAGGTGATTATTGTTGACAGTTTTACGGGAAGACTGATGCCCGGAAGAAGGTGGTCTGGAGGATTGCACCAAGCAATAGAGGCAAAAGAGGGATTAAACATTCAGCCGGAATCAGAAACCATGGCCAGTGTTACCTTTCAGAACCTTTTCCGCATGTACAACAAACTCTCCGGTATGACCGGTACAGCGGCGTCTTCTGCAGAAGAGCTTTATGCTGTTTACGGGACAGAAGTGGTGATTATACCTACACACAAGCCCCTTATACGTAAAGACCTGCCAGACCGAGTTTATAAAACAAAAAAAGCTAAATTAGGAGCCGTAGTCGCGGAAGTAAAAAGGAGAAGTGAACAAGGGCAGCCGGTCCTTTTGGGAACGGTGAGCATTGAGGACAACGAACTCATCTCCAAGATGCTTATGCGTGAAGGTATAAAGCACCTTTTGCTTAATGCTAAGAATCACGAAAAAGAAGCGGAGATTATTGCTCAGGCGGGTAGTTTTGGCGCGGTAACCGTGGCCACAAACATGGCCGGAAGGGGAGTGGATATTATTTTAGGAGGAAATCCTCCCGATAAAGAGGAGTCGGAGAAGGTGCGTCAGTTGGGAGGGCTTTTCGTTCTGGGAACGGAGCGCCATGAAGCAAGAAGGATAGACGATCAGCTTCGCGGTCGTTGTGGAAGACAGGGCGATCCCGGAGAAAGCCAGTTCTATGTTTCACTGGAAGACAACCTTATGCGCATCTTTGCAGGGGAAAGAATACAAGACATGATGAGCCGTTTTAATCTTCCCGAGGACGAGCCGATAGAAATGAAGTTTGTTTCCAATATTATTGAATCGGCGCAAAAGAAAGTGGAAGGACACCACTTTGATGCCAGAAAACATATTCTTCAGTATGACGAGGTTCTTTTCAAGCACCGTTCCAAATTCTACTCTATGCGCGATGAAGTGCTGAAAAGAAGCGAAGAGGGTTTGCGTTCCTTTTTTGTGGAAATAATCACCAGGTGCGGACGCACAGAAGAAGAGTATCTGCAGAAAGAAAAAGAAATAGGAGTAGAAAACATGCGTAGAATGGAAAAGTATGTTGCTCTGCGCACCATGGACTTTTTCTGGAAAGATCATCTTTCTATGATGGAGGAGTTACGTGACTCGGTGCGCTTGCGCGCATACGGACAAAAAGATCCTCTTATAGAGTACAAAAGAGAAGGGCAACACTACTTCCAGCAGTTGATGGAGAGTATAGAAAACGAGATTACAGAAAGAATATTTCGTGTAAAGACGGTACAACCTCCAAGAAATCCCCGTTTTACCATAAAGAGGAACGTAGATCCCCAGCAGATAAAAATGGGTGCAAAAAGAAACGATCCTTGTCCTTGCGGAAGCGGGAAGAAGTATAAAAGATGTTGTGGTAAATAACATGGAAAACTTTGAAGAAGAAATAGAAGAAGAGTTTACTGCCGAAGAAAACTTTAGTAGGTACCTGGAAAACCTGGATCTTGCCTTGGAAGACTTAAACAAGAACATTCTTGATATAGGTTCCGGTTCGGGTGATTTTGCCAGATGGGCAAAAGAGAATGGTATAAAATCACGAATAGAAAGCATTGACCCTCAAGCTAAAGAGGGGATAAAGGCAGTAGCAGAGAACATTCCCTTTAAAGATGAGTCTTTTGACTTGATTGTCTCTGTAGCAGCAATACCTAATATCTATACGGGCGAAAAAGAAAGTGGGGAAAAAGTGAATCTTTCTTTTAGCGAAATGGAGAGAGTTCTTCGTTCTGGAGGAGAGATTCGTCTCGGAAATGTGCTCATAGGGGAAAAGTATAAATCACAGCAAAAAATAAAGGAAAGCATCGAAGAGAAGCTAATGGAGTTTGAAGAGATGGGTTTTGAAGTGGAAATGATTAGAAAGCCCTCTGGCGACACCTATGAGTATGACGAAAAAAACAACCCCAAAGAGATGCTGGCAGAGGCGTATCTTGTAATCATTCGCAAAAAATCCTGATTTATACTAAAATAATAAAATGATAAGCAAAATACTCATACTGGCCTTTATTCTTGCAATGATTATTTCCGGAGTTATTGGAAAAATCATCTTTTATCACTTTAAAAAGTTTAGCCTGGCCAGTGATGCTTTTGCGAGAAAGATAATAAAGATGTTTATTTCCGGAACAGTGGGCCTTTCTCTTTTGGCCCTTTTATTTCTTTTACTTGCCATTTTATAATGATTAACATCAAAGACAACGAAAAGATAGTAATGATTAAAAGAAGACACTATATGGTCTTTATTTTAGAGCTTTTTCCTCTTGCACTGATGTCTTTATTGCTGTTTGGAGCGGCAGTTTACTTTCTTTTGCAAGGAGTTCCTCAGGGTGCTATAGATGTAGTGGAAAAACAAGAACTTCTCACTGCTACGGATCCTAATTATACAATTATATTCTTTCTCTTCATTGTTCTTATGTTTTTATGGAATTTTGCTTTTATGATTATCACCAACTACTATCTAGACTGTTGGGTGATAACCGATCGCAGAACCATACACACGGAACTGAGAGGATTCTTTAGTCGTTTCTACTCTAGTGTGTCGCACTACAAAGTACAGGATGTTACCGTTGATGTTCGTGGGATCCTGCCCACCATAATGAAGTATGGGGACCTGAAGATTCAAACGGCGGGAGCTTTTCGTAAGTTTGTTTTCCGTCAGATACCCGAGCCGTACGAAACAAAGAAGGTCTTGCTTGAGCAGAGTGACCGGTACAGAGGATACAGAAGAGGAAAAAGAAAAGAATAACTACTCTTTATTATTCTCCCTATTTGTGCTATAAATCCCCCAAAAGAGGGATTTTGTTCTTTAACACATAAAAATGAAGAGGTGACTAGATGAAATGCAATAATTGCAAGAAAAGTGAAGCGGGAAAAGCGGCTTGGATCAACATCGAATACAAGGGCGTCAGTGCAAAGGTTTTTAAAGACGGCAACTTTTGCATTGAGTGCACTGAAAAGAAGTTTGCCAGAGATGCAGACTGTTTTGACAGTTTTTTCATCGTAAAAGACGGTGAAATTAAAGTTTTGTGGCGCTTCTATGATCTGTTGCAACAGAAAGAAAAAGCGTGCAGGGTTCTTCTTGCACTTGGCGTTTTTTCTCACAAAGCGGAAGGAAACTGGAACGTGGTCAGTAAAGACCCTTTAGGATTAAATCCTAAAGTCAGTTTTTCTTATCTTTACTTTACCCGTTATGAGGATGCATTTAGTTATGCATTTTCCCGACCACAATATTGTGAAGTTCACTATATTGACAAGGTGATTGTAGCGCCTTGAGGAGGATTTATGCAAAACATTCGTTTAGCAAGACAGGCATGTGAAGAGATTGACTCTATGCGGAA
>CAZPZV010000035.1:0-3684 GCA_964591185.1 uncultured Candidatus Saccharibacteria bacterium
CCGTTTTCTATGGACGCCTCTATTCCCGAAGTGTCTGTTTCTTCCGAGACTATTATCTCTCTACGGAAATCTCCAAAGAAGCACTCTTGGCTATAGAACTCTTTTACATCATCTCTTTGCGGACACTCTCTTTTTCCCTTTATGATCACCGTGTCTTTTTCTGTTACTATCTCCAGGTCTTCTCTTTTTACTCCCGCTACGGGGGACTGAATAACAACGCTGTCGCTTGTTTCGTAAACATCGGCAACAAGTTCTCCCTCCTTCTTCATCCATGACTTATCTTTCTTTTCTAAAGGCTTTTCTTCTTCTATTTTTTCTGTTTCCCATCTTTTTTTCTTAAAAAAAGGCATATGTTTTAACTGTTACTTGGTTTTATGTTAGTTTAAATTTAGAGGAAAGTCAATTTTCAAATTGGCGTCTGCACTGATGTTTTCCTGCTTTTCTTTTTTGCCGATAGCAAGAGCTGTTGCGGCAATCATCTCCGCATTATCTATGGAGAGGTGAAGAGGAGGGATAACTGCTTTTTCTTTTATCTTTTCTCTTAGCTTTTCGTTTGCTGTCACCCCTCCTCCGATGATTAGTGTTTTGGCGCCATATTCTTCTCCTGCCTTTATTAACTTAGAGACGAGAACATCGGTTATCGCTTCTTCTATCTCCCATGCCATCTCTGATTTATTATATTCTTTTTTGGTATAAAGGACGGCTGTTTTCAGTCCGGAAAAACTAAAGTCGTAATTCTTACTGTGTATCATTGGACGTGGCAGTTTTACACTGCTCTTTTTCGCTTTTTTGGCCAGCTTTGATATCTCCGGTCCTCCGGGATAGGGTAGTCCAAGAATGCGTGCCGTTTTATCAAAACACTCTCCCGCAGCATCGTCTCTTGTTTTGCCTAGAGAAACAAAGGTTTGTATGTCTTTCATAAGAACCAGTTCGGTGTGACCTCCACTGGCGATGAGTGCTACAGCGGGATACTCTACTTTTTCGTTGCTTAAAAGAAAACTGAGAATGTGTGCTTGTATGTGATTTACGGGAATTACGGGTATATTATATGCACAGGCAAGAGTTTTGGCGAAGTTAACCCCTACCCACAAGCAAGGGTCAAGCCCTGGGCCTACGGTTACAGCAACAGCATCTATTGCTGGCTTTTTATAGCAAGAAAGAAACTCTTTTGTTTTTATCAGCAAGTCTTTCTCTCTACTCATTATCTCTTCTATTTTCTCACACGTTTCTCCCTTTCCTTTTTCTAGCAGACCTGCTTCTTTTAGCGCTTTTTCCGTAACAGGAACGCAGTTTTTCTGGTGCTCTCTTTTGGCCAGTGAAGGATAGACGCCGCCCCACTCTTTGTGTAACTCTGCCTGTGAAGAAACCACTCCGGAAAGAGAAGTAATTCTATTTCTTTCTTTTTTAACTACAGCTGCGCAAGTGTCGTCGCACGATGTTTCTATTCCCAAAACAATCATAACTTGATTTTTTAAATAATTAATATTAAAATAGGCGATGTTTTATGGCCCCGTCGTCTAGCCTGGCCTAGGACGCTAGGTTTTCATCCTAGTAACACGGGTTCGAATCCCGTCGGGGTCACATTATTCCAGGTGAAGCTTTTTCTCCAAGGAGTTTATCCTCTCTAACAGTAGAGGATATTTTTTTAGCTTTCTGTCTTCACTGACTATCTTTTTTGCTTCTTCTCGAGCCTCTTCCACTAAAAGCTTATCCTTTAAAGCTTCCATAGTAAAGTCTGCCACTCCCCACTGTCTTTTTCCCAAGAAATCCCCACTGCCCCTTAGTTGCAGATCTTTTTCTGCGAGGTCAAAACCGTTTTCTGACTCTACCAGCGCTTTCATTCTGTTTCTGGTTTTTTCTTTCCTGGAATTAGTGAAAAGAAAACAGTAGGATTGAAACTCTCCTCTTCCCACTCTTCCACGGAACTGGTGTAGTTGCGCAAGTCCAAACATCTCTGCTCCTTCGATAACCATCACGCTGGCATTCTTTATATCAATACCCACCTCTACAACCGAAGTGGAAACAAGAATATCTATCTTTTTGTTTTTAAAATCGCGCATGATTTTTTCTTTCTCCATAGATTTCATCTTTCCGTGAAGCATACCTATTTTAAAAGAAGGGAAAACCTCTTTTTTTAGACGCTCTTTTTCTTTCTCTACCGTTTTTACTTCCGACCAAGCTATGGAGTTGTTTTCTTTTTCTTCAATACGGGGACAGATAAAGAACGCCTGTCTTCCCTTTTTTATCTCTTCTTCAATAAAGAGATAGGCGTCTTTTCTTTTTTTAGGAGAAACAAGCTTGGTAATCACTTTTTTTCTTTCCTTAGGCATCTCGTCTATTATAGAAAGACTGAGATCTCCGTAAACGGTGAGCGCCAGTGTGCGGGGTATTGGTGTCGCGGTCATAGAGAGAAGGTGAGGAATGGTTTTTCCTTTTCCTGAGCACAGATTTGCTCTTTGCTCTACGCCGAAACGGTGCTGTTCGTCTAAAACAACCAGGGCAAGGTTTTTAAACTTTACTTTGTCTTGTATGAGTGCATGTGTTCCAATGAGTAGCCCTAGATTGCCCTCATGTGCCCTTTGGAGCAGCTTTTCCCTGGATATCTGGGCGATATCCCCTTTCAGTCTTTGGGATCGGATACAATCCTTTTTTCCTGTTAATAATCCAACATCTACTTTAAACCTCCAAATCAGTTTTGATACTTCGTCAAAGTGTTGCTTTGAAAGTATTTCTGTAGGAGCCATAAAAGCCACTTGATAACCTGCTTTTATAGCCATAAGGGCGGCGATAGTGGCCACAACCGTCTTTCCTGACCCCACATCACCTTCCAGAAGGCGGTTCATAGGAATATTCCTTTCCATGTCCTTTAGTATCTGCCAAGAGCACTTTTTCTGTGCATCAGTTAAAGTAAAAGGGAGGGCGCTTAGCAGTTCTTTTACTGAAGGAATATCCATAGGAACGGAAACTCCTTTGTTGCTCTCTATGTCCGCTTTCTTTTTCAAGAGAAGCAGTTGAATAAGAAAGATTCTTTCAAAAGAAAATCTTTTTTGTGCCTTTTGCGCGTCTTCCATGGAAGAGGGAAAGTGTATCTGACGCAAAGCTTTGTCTAAAGGAAAGAGATCTTTTTCTTTTACTATTTCCAAGGGAAGAGTTTCTTTTAAAGGAAGCTCTTTTTGTAGTATGGGTTTTAGGATAAAGCGCAGCCACCTAGAGGAGAGACCTTCTGTTTGCGGATAGACGGGAACGACTCGTGAAGTGTGCAGAGAAGTATCAGAAAGCTTTTCGTAAGAGGGGTTGATGAACTGCAAGCCGTTTTTAGAGTAAGATGCTTTTCCGGAAACAACAACAAAAGTATCTTTTTTTAATGAGTCTGCGAGATAGGGTTGATTAAACCATATCGCCCTTACTGCTCCACTGTTGTCTTGAATAATAACCTCGGCAAAAGGCAGGTTTCTTCGCGGAGACCTTCCTTTAGAGGACTCGATAACCTTACCCTTGATACTGCAGGTTTTTTCTGCAATTACAGAAGAGACAGGTATTACATTAGAAAAATCCTCGTAACGGTGAGGAAAGTGAAAAAGAAGCTCTCCCACATTTTTTATACCCAGTTTTTGTAGTCTTGCTTGGCTTTTGGGACCCACATGGGGGAGCCTGGAAACGGGAGTAGAGATGTTCATATGGTGC
>CAZPZV010000036.1:0-3558 GCA_964591185.1 uncultured Candidatus Saccharibacteria bacterium
CCTCCCAAGTTAACGGGAATAGGAGATGGAAGGGCTAATACGGACGCCATTGTGGCTGCGGATTGTATAGAGGAAGATAATGCAGCCGTATTGTGTGATAATCTGGTATCGGAGGGTTATGATGACTGGTTTCTGCCCAGTAAAGATGAACTGAATGCCATATATGAAAACTTAAGAGAAGAAGGTATCGGCAGACTTACTGCCGCTTTTTATCTTTCTTCCACCGAACACAGTGGTCTGTATAGTGCCATGGGGCAGTCTTTCTCTCTTGGCCACCAGAATTCCATGGGAAAGGGTTCCGGAAATCGGGTACGTTGTGTTCGCATGGAGCAGCTCTAGGGGGTTATAAAAACCGGGGAGATTTCCCCGGTTTTCCTTTAAAAAATAATGCCTGTATCTCTACAAGCATTATTTTTTGTATTAAACCCACCTTTTAGGATTGATACACCTTACTCAATCTCTATTTCTATGCTATCTTCTTCATCATATCCAACCAGGCTGGCATTTAAGGTGTGATATCCTTTTCCAAGAGGATTTTCATTTAGATCATGAACAAGGATCCATACTTCCGGAAGATCAGCACTACTAAGAGCCATGGTGCAAACTCTTCCGTCTTCCAGATCGAAATCACCTATTCTGTAGGTTGCCTGACATCCTGTATTGAAGTCCAGCGTTCCTTCTCCTTCTACGATTATTGCTATCTCTATATCTTCATCGGAAGAATAAGTCTCTTTTTCTGTTTCTACGGTTATGCTTTGAAGAACATTATCCAGTTGAGCAACTCTTTCCCATCCTCTCTCTTCAAGAAAACTGATCTCACATCCGTTGATCGCCTCATATGTGTAATCCTCTTCTCTTGGGCACTCCATTGTTGCTATTTCATCAGTACACATTCTTCCTTCTGCATATTCTTGTGCTTTTTCTACATCATCAGCGCAACTCAATTCCACATCCTCCTTGCATCCGTAAAGCTCATTTAGCTTATCCCTTGTAACAGAACCGACAAAGCCCGTGCCATAGGGAAGATCAAGAGAGTGGAGAATATCTTCTTCATACTTTTGCTGGAACCCAACCACCGAAGATGCGGTTATTAAAGAAAAAGAACTCTCATCCGCAGCGGTGGAGAACCCTTCTTCCTTGAGTGCTTTGTGTAGCATCTCTACATCCTCTCCCTCGTCATCGATTCTTAAATCATTTTCAAAGTTATAACACCATTCACGAGGAGTTGGTGCCATTTCTTCAAGTAAGGAACGATACTTTTTCAACTTCTTTCTTAGTTCTATAATTCTTTCTTGCGCTCTTGCTTGTTCTGGCAAGTTATCCATGCGATCTATCATGCTGTCGAACTGCTCTTTCATTTTTTGCAGATCAGGTCCTTGCGCTTGAGAGGGAAGCTCTCTTTGGGGGAAAGCGTCAACTTCTGCCGCAAAAAAACCTGTTCCGAGGATAAAGAGAGAAAGACAGGAGATTAATAGAATATTTTTTAATTTCATAAGTTTATTTTTAATTTTTATAACGACCTTTATAAAGATTATATTTAATAAAAAAGAGCTTGTAAACAGATTTTTGCTTTACATGCTCTTTGGTCTATATTAGAATTCCTTTAATAATATTATTTATTAAAAAGTCGTTAAAACACAACCAAAACAATCATGTCTGAAGAAAACATCAACTTGTCGGACAGTTTGCAAAAAACTTCAAGATGTAAAGGTCGAAGCAATTAATTTATTTTTATTATGCAAAAAATAATAGCAATCATTATCATTATCGTTCTTTTGGCTGTAGGTGGATGGTACTTCTTCTTGCAACAAGAAGAGGAAGAAGTTAATGGCGAGGAAGAGGTGATCAATGGAGAAGAAGAAGTTAATGGCGAGGAAGAGGAAGTAGAAGAAGACACCCCTTATCATCAAGCGGAAGAAGTTCCTGTAGCTCCTGGGCCAAACGAAGAAAAGGATGAGATATTAAAAAGGGTTTTGAGTAGCGTTTTCGGGGAAGCTAAACTAATAGACGGCAGTTCTGATTTCAGTCCCGCGGATCCCAAGTTCGAGTATTGGGGAGATATGCGCTACATGGTGCCCGGAGAGATCAGCACGGATGAGGCTGGAGAAATAAGAGAAGCTCTTCTGGACGAAGGGTTTGACATCACTTCCATTGATTCCGGTTCTGAATCTTACAAGTACACTTACAACATTGAAATGCAGGGAGAGAGCTATTCCGGAGATATGTCTATTGTTATCGATGAGGGAGGTTATCTCAATGATCCGGGGATTATTGATATAAGCTTTAATCTTAGAAATTAAGTTTGTACATCACATCTGATTAGTGACGAATGCCTTTCAATTTTTATAGGGCTATGGCAGAATTGTGAAAAGGTCGAATATTTTATTTATTAAAAGAATTTGACTATGGGTAAAGCAGGTAAAATAATATTAATTACGCTAGCGGTCTTCTTTCTCCTTATGGTGGTAGGTGTCGGTTTGCTGTTCCAATGGGGAAAGGGCAAGCTTGCTGATTTCAGCGGTGAGTCTATCGTTGGACACATACAGGATGCCGCAAAAAAGGAAGGTTTTGACGTCTCTTTTGATGAAGAGGGGTTCAGTATTTCCGGTGAAGATGGAGAGGATCATTTTTCCATCCACGATGGTGGAGATGCGGAGATTAAAGATGATGTTAATGGCATTCCCCTTCCTGATGTAATGCTTGTTCAAGTGATGGAGCAAAAGGACGGGTCAGGCTTCTTTATCGCTGCTTATGCTATTGAGGATGGGGGTAGAGTAGAAGAGATTAAGTCTGATTATAAAAACAAGCTTGAGAGAGACGGATGGATTATTGATAACGAAGCATTTATGGAAGAAGCACACTTTCTCGGTTTTGTGAAAGATGACGGCTCTTATCTTTCCGTGCATTTAACGGAGAATGAGCTGATGATCTCTTACGATCCTCCGAGAAACTAAAGGTCGTTTATTAAAGCTTATGAAAAATATGTCTGAAGAAAACATCAACGAAGAAACAAACAACGAAGAGGTGACTGAAGACGTTCAAGGGGAAGAAGAAAAGAGCTCTAAGGAAAAACCGAGCTTGATGGCTGTTCTCAGTTATCTCGGTATTCTTGTTCTTATCCCTCTTCTTGCCGCCAAGGAAGACGAGTTTGCTCAGTACCATGCCAAACAAGGACTGGTCCTGCTTATAGCCGGAGTAATCGGTATGTTCGTGGGAGCCGTTCCTATTATAGGATGGATTCTTGCTCCTTTTATCTCCCTGGCTTGGCTTATCTTTTCCATTATCGGAATAGTGAATGTGCTTGGAGGTAAAAAGAAAGAGCTTCCCATTATCGGGCAGTACGCGAAGAATTTCAAGATGTAGTTTTAAATTAGCTGGAAAAAAGATCCCGCCCTTTGGGGCGGGGTTTTGTTTTGCGGACTAAAAAGACATTATTTTCTTGAATAGTATTTTCAGTTTACAGAAGAGGAGGTTCCAGAGAAGGGAGACAAACAAACCAAAAAAGAGATATACAGAGGAGGTAAATCCATCGGAAGATTCTTCTGTTGGCAGCAAGGA
>CAZPZV010000037.1:0-2879 GCA_964591185.1 uncultured Candidatus Saccharibacteria bacterium
CACAAAACAAAAAACCGAGCTAATCTCGGTTAAGTAAAATGCTGCCGGACTAGGATTCGAACCTAGACTACGAGTGCCAGAAACTCGCGTCCTACCATTAGACGATCCGGCAATTTATTTAAGATACCTGTTAATGGCCACAAGGCTGGAGAAAACCCCCAGCAAAACCCCGGTACCAAGTTGAATGAGAAGCACAACAGGAACACTTCCCAAAAGGTAGTAATAGACATCTACTCCAAGATAAGTTTGAGGTGCAAAGAATAACAGAAAAAGAAAAAGAACAAAAGAAACAAGAGCAGAAAAAAGACCAAGCACTGTTCCTTGGGTAATAAAAGATCCTTGAATAAAGAGGTTCGATGAACCAACCAGACCCATCACACGTATCTCCTCCCTCATTCCATAAATAGCCAGCTTGATAGTGTTTAGCACTAAAACTACTGCAAGAATAATCAGAACAATACTGACAACTATTCCTACCGTTCTCGCTTGCTCGGTAACAGCAAAGATGCCCTCAATAACCGCCTCTCTCTCGTAGAAATCCATGTCATATATAAACTCCGGATAAGTGTTGCGCATATAGGCGGAGATCTCTTCATAAGTTTGCGGATCACCTCCCTTGATATTAATGGAAGCAGGAAAAGGATTACCCACCTCGTCTAAAGCATCCATTATCGTGGGATTGTCTCCAAACCTCTCCATAAACCTTGTCTTTACCTCTTCGCGTGAAAGATACTCTGCATCACCGATATCAAATCTGGTGTAAACATCATCCTTTATCTCCAGTATCTTTTCTTCGCTGACCATCATGTCAAAATCAATGGTCATATCCGCCTTGTCTTCTATGCCGGCAATAACCTCTTCAGAAACGCCTCTCAAAAGAAAGAGAGAAGCAATTAAGGATATGGTCACCACCAAAACAAAAACGGAAACAAGCGAAAGACCCATCTCCCGTGAAAAGTTTTTCCAACCAAGTTTTAATGCCCTCTTTAATGATGTAATCGCTCTAATCTTCATAGTATAAATTTACCTTTTTCGTTATCACTGGCAATCTTTCCCTCCCTTAAGGTAATCACCCTCTTTCCGATATCGTTTACCGCATCCTTGCTGTGCGTTGCAAGAATAACCGTGGTCCCCCACTGATTAATGCGTAAAAGAAGATTCATTATATCACGAGAGTGATAGGGATCCAAGTCTCCCGTGGGCTCATCGGCGAGGATAAGGTCAGGTTGGTGTATGAGAGCACGAGCAATAGCTGTCCTTTGCTGCTCACCTCCGGAAAGTTGATGCGGAAAATGGGATGCTTGTTCTAATAATCCTACAATCTCCAGTATTTCCGGAACATCCCTCTCTATCTCCTCATCATCCATCCCCGTAACCTCCATAGCATAAGCAACGTTCTCATAAACTGTTTTTGAGGGCAGTAGCCTGTAATCTTGGAATATAGTTCCTATCCTCCTCCTTATCTTGTAAAACTTGGAAGAAGAAACCTCATGCACGTTCTGTCCATCAAAGAATATACTACCATCTGTGGGATACTCCTCTCCAAGTATCATTTTGAAAAGAGTGGTCTTTCCCGCACCGGAACGTCCCACTATAGAAACAAACTCCCCTTTCTCCACCTTAAAGGAAACCTCCTCCAAGACAGTTCTCTCCTTTTTGGTAAATTGTGCCGGATATATTTTGGTTACGTTGTTAAAAAAAATCATTTCAAGTTTTTTATCGAAGCCTCTATGAATAAATCAATATCCCCGTCAAACACCGACTCCACGCTTGATGTCTCCACTCCCGTACGCAAATCTTTCACCACCTTGTAGGGATGGAGTACGTAGTTGCGGATCTGATTACCCCAAGTAGCGGAAACCGTCTCCCCTTTCTCTTTTTCCATCTTTTTTTTCTTCTCCTCCTCAAACATCTTCTGCAACTTCGATCTGAGCATATCCATAGCTGTTTTTCTGTTTCCCCCTTGCAGACGCTCGTTTTGAGAAGATGCCACTACTCCCGTGGGAACATGTGTGATACGTACCGCCGACTCTGTCTTGTTTACGTACTGTCCTCCGGGACCGGAAGAACGAAAAGTATCAACTCTCAGATCCTTCTCGTTTATCTCCACCTCTTCACTATCACCCTCTATTTTAGGATAAACTTCCACAGAAGCAAAGGAGGTGTGTCGCAGATCGTCGGAAGAGAACGGCGATTTGCGCACCAGACGGTGTGTGCCACTTTCTCTTTTAAGAAAACCATAAGCGTAATCACCTTCCACTTCAAGGGAAACGTTTTTTATGCCCGCTCTTCCCTCCGGACCTCCGGCCTCTCCGAAAGAGGTAGAAACCGTTCTTATCGTATAACCTTTCTTTTCCGCATACTTCTCGTACATGCGCAAAAGCATGGCTACAAAATCCTCGGCATCTCTGCCTCCCACTCCTGAAGATATTTCCATTATAGCAGTATTACGATCAAACTTCCCGGACATGAATGTTTTAAAGGACTCTCTTTCCGTCTTCTTCTTTAATTTTTCAAGACGAGAAAGAAGATCTTTTGCCATCTCTTCGTCGGAAGAAAACTCTTCCCACATCTCTTTTATCTCACAGATCTCTTTTTTAAGAGAATCAACTCTATCCACCTCTTCTTTTAAAAGAGCGAATTCTTTGTTCTTCTTTACCGCCTCTTCGGGGTTATCCCAAAACTGCGGAGAGGAGCTCTCTTCTTCCAACTCCTTTATTCTACCTTTTTTCTTTTCAACTTCAAAGACACTCCTCCATATGGAGGATGTTATCTTCTAATTCTTTGATTTCTTTTTGATCCATATGAGCCAGCGACCGGACTTGAACCGGTGACCTACTCTTTACGAAAGAGTTGCTCTGCCACTGAGCTACGCTGGC
>CAZPZV010000038.1:0-1071 GCA_964591185.1 uncultured Candidatus Saccharibacteria bacterium
TCCGCATCTGGTCGAAAAAGAGAAACTTATGACCAGAGAGGAGCATGTTGAGCTCTGGTCTCATTTGGGCCGATCTTAACATACAGCAAGGGACAGGTCTTTACGACTGTCCCTCTTTTTATTTCCACTCTACTTGATAGAGTGAGTTTTGTTTTGTTTTTACTAGCTCTACACCTGTTATCCTTCCTTTTCTAACCTTAGCCTTGAGAACAGCGCCAGTCATTGTCTCTTCAGAGAAGCTTTGATCGAAGATAAAGTTTCCTAGACTCCAAGCTATCCATCCGTCTTTATATTTTTCCAAGGGCTGTAAAACGTGAGGATGATGTCCTACAACAAGGTCTGCTCCGAAATCTATCGCTGACTCTCCTATAATACGTTGCTCTTTACTAGGCTCTTCTGCATACTCTTCACCAAAGTGTATGGAAACAATAACAATATCTGCATCAACATTTTCTATATCTTCTCTGAGGGCTTCCAGTCTGTGTATATCCATCCAAGCGATTCCGGGAACGTGTGGCTGGGCTTGCCATCCGGAGCTTCCCACAGATGTATACCCAAGAACTCCTATACTGGTATTATTAGGCAAAGTATAGAAGAAAGGGGAGTGCGCCTCTTCTTTTGTGAACCCTCCTCCAACGTATCCTACCCCTTCTTCTTTTAAACGAAGCATGGTGTCGGTGAGAGCATTTACCGTGTAATCGAAACTGTGATTGTTGGCTACAGAGACAGCGGAAAAGTTAGCCCCTGTGAGTACTTCCATGGAAAGGGGATCCGCACGGAAAGAGTAAAGTCCTCCCATATCATATCCTTTATCAGAGATCATGCTCTCCAGATTACCAAAAAGAAAGTCCGCTTTATGTAAATCATCTTCTATGGGCGAGAGGAGAAAATCCCACCCTTTGTTGTTTTCTTTTAGTGTGTGTTCTACGCCTCTGGTAAGCATAATGTCTCCAACAAAGTAAAGGTTGCTGCTTTGAACATCCTCTACCAGAGGAACAGCGAGCATGAGTATGGATATAATTAATTTTATCATTGTTCTTACTTTATATCATAAAAAGAAGGGCGTAAACT
>CAZPZV010000038.1:1171-2809 GCA_964591185.1 uncultured Candidatus Saccharibacteria bacterium
CTTTACTTGTTTTTCTGTTATTGTATACTGAATACAGTCTAAAACAATAAAGGTCGATTGTTAATAAATAAAATAAAAACATGACTAATTGGTATAATGTAACAGTAGAAGCGTTTGAGTCTTTTTGGGTAGGGTTCCTTGCTTTTCTTCCCAATCTTTTAGGAGCATTAATCGTCCTTATTTTAGGATGGTTTTTTGCCATTGCCATAGGAAGAATAGTTTCCGGACTTCTGCGCAAGTTTAACTTCAACTCTTTCTTTGAGAACGAGAAGTGGAAAGATGCCATGGAGGAAGCAGAGGTAAAAGTGAATCCTTCAGACTTTTTGGGTTCACTTGTTAAGTGGGTTCTTATAATCGTTGTTATCTGGCTCACTGTTGATATTCTTGGACTGAAAGGAATAGCCGATTTTATGGGAGAAGTTGTTGCGTATCTTCCTAATGTGATTGTCGCCGCACTTATCTTTGTTGTTGCGGTTATGATTGCTGACTTCCTTTCCAAGATTGTGGCTACAACTACAGGAAAGGCGGGATTCCCTTACGCCAAAATGACAGGAGCAATAGTAAAAGGTGCTATCTGGATCTTTGCCATATTCGCCATTCTTATAGAACTGGGAATAGCGCAAGAAATGGTTATTGCTATCTTTTACGGTCTTGTTGCTCTTATCGCTCTTGCTGGAGGATTGTCTTTCGGTCTTGGCGGAAAAGAAGCAGCTACGGACGTGATTGAAAAGGTGAAAAAGAGCATTAAATAAAAGGTTTTAAGGTGAAAAGTTGCGCGGGTCGGAGAGGCCCGCGCTTACTATTGACAATCCTTTTTATTCTGCTAAAATTGCCAGCAGATTAATGACGAACAGGATAAAAATAATCAAGGAAACTTAAAGAGCGGGAGTGGTACCTTATATAGCTCCGCTCGCTGAGAGCGGTTCTTTTTTTGAGAAGCACATACTTCAGCTAATAATATTGTTGGCTGAAGTATGTGGTTGTCAACCACAAGAACACTTAACAACTGAATAGTAGTGGTCACCAATTACTAGCCAAAATGCATTTACAGGTTAATGGTGGATGCCTAGGGATGTCAGGGCGATGAAGGACGTGGCGTGCCTGCGATAAGCCTCGGGAAGGTGGCGAGCAACCTTTGATCCGGGGATTTCCGAATGGGGAAACCCATTCTTGGGATAACCAAGAATATCCAAGCTGTTGCGGCTTGGAAGCGAACCCGCTGAAGTGAAACATCCTAGTAAGCGGAGGAAAAGAAAACAATTTGTTATTCCCTTAGTAGCGGCGAGCGAAAGGGGAAGAGCCCAAACCTTATTCTATTAGAGTAGGGGGTTGTAGGGCGAATGCGTCCCGAAGTTTACTTCGGGGAAAGTAGATAAGTTGATTATGTTAGTTGAAGGTTCCTGGAAAGGACCGCCATAGAGGGTAAAAGCCCCGTAAACGAAAACATTTTCACGCTTTCAGTATTCGTTCCTGAGTACCATTGGGTGATAACCCGGTGGGAAGCAGGCAGAACTATACTGCCAAGGCTAAATACCAAGACATCACCGATAGTGAACCAGTACCGTGAGGGAAAGGTGAAAAGTAGCCCGGTGAGGGCGGTGAAATAGTACCTGAAACCATTAACTTACAAGGAGTCGG
>CAZPZV010000039.1:0-2564 GCA_964591185.1 uncultured Candidatus Saccharibacteria bacterium
AAGATGCCGGTTACCTGTGGCTAGACGGAAAGACCCCGGGAGCTTTACTGTATCCAGATATTGGCTCTTGGTTATAACTGCGTAGCGTAGATGGGAGACTTTGATGCTTTGTTTTCGGGCAAAGTGGAGTCGCCAATGAAACACCATCCTTTTATAATCTTGACTCTAACTTCTACTAGCAGTGGAAGGACACTGTCTGGGGGTCAGTTTGAGTGGGGCGCTCGCCTTAAGAACTGTTTATTCTCAGTACTTAGTGATATATTTCTGTTACCGTATCACTAGGGAAGTTATGTGAATGAGCATGGAATGGGGCATTCTGGCTGTATGCTGGAAACTCCGCAATGTATCCGATGGTACCTATAAATGGTAAAAATCCAATCGGTGAAGCGGACAATCAGCAGGGAAGTCGTTCCTTTATGGAATTGACCCCTCAACGACTACACGCCGGACTGAAGATGTTAATCTTCAGATGATATAGTCTGATCTCTGTGGCGACACAGAGCGAGCTAAGCTTATGAATTCAAGAGAAATTGAAGAGTACAAAAAGAAGCTGAAGATTTCCAAGAGACAAAAAGACATCATTGTCGGACTGATTCTTGGGGATGGTCATTTGGAACAACAAGGGCAATTTTCCAGATTAAAGGTTGAATATTCTCTTTCCAGTAAAGATTATGTTCAATGGCTTTATGAGGAACTGAAACCTTTTGTTTTATCTCCTCCAAAAGAGAAAAGATCTTCAAGTTATTATTTTCAAACCTTATCGGTGAGAAATTTAAAATTCTTTAGAGATCAGTTCTACGATGAGAGGGGCAAGAAAAGAATACCAAAGACCATCACAAAAATGTTGAATCCTTTAGCAGTTGCTGTTTGGTTTATGGATGATGGTTCCATTAAATCAAAAAAGCACAAAGGATATAGCATTCATACTCTTGACTTCAAGAAGAAGGAATTAAATCTTCTTCTCAATGCTCTAAAAGAAAGATACGGAATAGATGCAAGGATCCATCTACAGGGAAAATACGAAAAGAACAGATGGAGAATATATATTCCGGGAAGCTCTGCAGATAGTTTTGAGAAAATTATCTCTCCTTATCTTCTACCTTCTTTTAGATATAAATTAGCCAACAAAATGCCTAAAGAGTAACGGAGGCGCCCAAAGGTCAGCTAACTTCGGATGGAAATCGAAGTGGTCGTGCAAAGGCAAAAGCTGGCTTAACTGCAAAGCGGATATGCTGCGCAGGTACGAAAGTAGGGCTTAGTGAACCGACATGTTTTTATAGAAAACGTGGAGATCATCAGATAAAAGCTACCCCGGGGATGAAGCCTGACCTGTTTGCAAAAACAGGAAGAAGGCTCTGTTGTCCCGTCTGTTAGTAATAGCAGACACAGATACGGCTTATAACGGTGAACCGGTAGTAGGTCTTCCTTATATAAGGTTTTAAACTACCGGAATACCGTGGGAAGTCAGGAAGGCATAACATTGATTATGATTCTTACTAAAAAGGAAAAATCATCACTTGTAGGGATGATACTTGGAGATGCTTATCTTCAAGCGACAGGCAAGCGTAATGCACGTCTTCGTTTGGAGCATTCACTGAAACAAAAAAAGTACTTGGAGTGGAAGATTTCACTCTTACCTTTACAGTTTCAAGGAGTAAAGCACATAGACAGGATTCATCCGAAAACAAGAAAGAAGTATTCTTATGTACGCGCTCAATCGGACGCGTCACCCATTCTGGGAAAAATGAGATCACTGTTCTATCCTTATGGAAAGAAGCAGATTCCGGAAAATCTTTCCCGCTATCTGCGCCACCCTTTGGGATTGGCAGTGTGGTACATGGATGATGGTTATTACTCCAATCGTAGTCACGATAGGAGTGTACACATCTATCTCGGAAAGGTAACGGAAAAAGAAGCGCACAGTGCGCGAGAGGCCATAGAGAAAAGATTTCTTTTGAAGAGCACAGTGGTAAACAAGAAAGAAAAAGGTTTTCTGCTTTACTTTTCTCCAAAAGAAACAAAAAAGTTTTTCTCTGTCATACAAAGGTACGTTATAGAAGAAATGAGGTATAAACTTCCTTCCTGACCCCGTAGAGACTTGCTTGCGAGAATCGTCTTTATACTGAGCAAGCGGAGTTGTGCAAATCAAACACAGCTAATACGCCGTCCCCTTTAGAATAAAAGGGTGAAGATATAGTCCATACTAATATTTAGAGTATGAACAGGCTAGTAGGGCCCGAGAGTCCATATCAACGGCCCTGTTCGGCACCTTAACTTACATCGGGGTGCCTAGAAGAGTAATCTTCTACAAGAAAAAATCGGCTGTAACGGTGAACTCCATGTACTAGCCGTATGTCTTATGATATACTTAAAGCATGGACAATACCGTGGGAAGTCTAGTTCAATAATTGAGCAATGACCCCGTAGAGACTACACGCCGATCCCCTGTAATATAATTACAGGGTGAAGATATAGTCCGATCCTTCCGGTAACGGGAGTAAAATGACAGCGATGTCGGCTCATCACATCCTGGGGGTGAAGCAGCTCCCAAGGGTTTGGCTGTT
>CAZPZV010000040.1:0-2350 GCA_964591185.1 uncultured Candidatus Saccharibacteria bacterium
TATACTAAAATTGTATACCAAGAGAAATAAAGACTAGTAGCTTACTTAAAAACGAGAAGTGCCAGAATTCACGATTTATTATTGGCAAATACAAAATATTGGATAAAATGTATTTAGTAATATGAGTATTATCCGAATATTGATTTTAGCATTGCAACCCTTGATAAAAACGAAACCGAAACTTTAAAAGGGCATAAAGTGCTGTAGGCGTGGGAGTTGTAGTTTTAGTTGTAAAAGTAAAACAGCTGGAGCCGGATATCTTTTTGCTTTAAACAAAAAAGGCTTAACGGTTGTTTTAAGAAGTACACAAAGATATAAAAACATGGAAAAAGAGCCAAAAAATACAGAGAGCTACTTGGATTCCTCGGAAGAAAAGAAGGATGTTTTGAATGAGTTTTCAGGAGATGATCTTGTAGAAAAAATAAAAGAAAAAGACGAAGATAAGGTAGACAAAGAGATTATTGCTCTTGAAAAAGGAAAGAGTAAAAAAAAGATAATAAAGTATCTTGCCGTGATTGTCGCGAGCTTGGGATTGACACTAACTCCAAAAGACGAATCTTCTCTCCTCGACACGAAAACAGAAGCTGTGTTTCCCTTAGGTGAATCGGAAGAATCTGACAAGGGAGCGATAGAAAAGTGGAGAAATTATGAGCTTGAAAAATTGGGCTCGTGGGAGAAGTGTGATGGTGGATATATATTAAATATGGGATCGGAGAAGTATAAGATAAGTGAAAGGAACTACGAAGAGCTAAAGGTAAGGATAGACGCTTATATTTACTACTATATTTCCGCTGCTGCAGATCAGGGCATAGGCACAGAGGAAGTAATTAATCTTTTAGATGAAAGGCTTGATAGACAGTTGCCATATTATATAGAAAAAGGAACAGAAGGAGGAGAAACAATAACCAAAGATCTCTTTGAAAGGGTTTCAGGAGAAGACCGTCCTGACTCAAAAGAAGAGATGTCTTCGGAGAAATTTAAAAGAAGGGAGTTTCATTTAGAAGGCGGATTGGTGTGGTTTGATTATGACAAAGAGGGAAATCCTGTAAGGTACTACAATCAAATTAATCTTCACAATACTTCATGGTTTAAACTATTTATAGAAGATGCCCCTAAAAAGATAGGAAAGAGGGCTTTTGAACAAGGAAGGGACTCCAATCGTGCTTCCGAGTATTTTAGAAGTGGAGGACGATCTTTGATTGCGAACTTAATGATTTACAATCACCTGAAAGAAGAGGGGCACAAAAAAGAGGCCAATTTTATTTTGAATAGCATGAGAGCTACTGCAAGAAGGTTGGAGCTTGTCCATGGAGGGGAAATTGTTGACTATTCCAAATTCCCTGAAGAAGTAGATAGGCGTTAAAGAGCGAATGAAGAGGAAGAAAGAAACGTCAATTGATAGCGCTTCTCTTATTGTCAGGCATGCGTGGTAATTGAGAAGAACGATGAACAAGGGGGCAACGACAATTGCCGCGCTTGCACCCACAGTTCCGGTAACAATCCCCGCCGGAATGCCTGCGGTTAAAATATGATTAGTTTAGTTGACTGCATTGTTTTTTTCTTAATTCTTCAAACGTGTATAGTTAACACCTGTTACTTTTTGTTGTACCAGGTGTACTAGCTGTGAAGCATTTAATTTAGTTTGTATAAATGATAGAATAAGAAATCTTTTTTAGTGTTTATGGAAAAAACTATTCGACTTTCTTGGAAATCTTCTTTTCAGGAGTTGATATATAATCTAATTATATCTTCTCCTTTATTTCTGGCTGCAGTTGCTTTTCTTTTTTTCGAGATTCTTTTTACACTTATATTCGGATTTTTTTGGATAATTACATTTATCATCTTGCTTGCCGGTTTTTTTATAAAGCTTTCTTTTGGAGCTTTTGATGAGTATATTTTTCACTCCGACAGAATAGAAGAGAGAAGGGGAATAATAAGGACAAGTAAATCTATTCATTACAATAATATAGAGAGCATTGATCTGATTGAGGATGATATAATATCGATGATGCTGGGCTTGGTTGTTTTGGGCATATCGGTAAAGGAAAGAGGTGTTATAGATTCCCTTAACAAAAGAGAGAATAGGGACGTTTCAGCAAAGGATGTTGTTAAGGTGGTAGGGTGGGTTGCCAAAAACTATCATCACGGAGGGCGTATGCGATCGGGAGGGCGTTTTATAAGAATAAAGGGGACAACGAAAAAGGAGTACGATATGATTATAGTTGCTTCCAGGGAGGATGTAGAATACATGAAAGAATTTCTTGAAAAAATGGCTAAACAATGATGATTATGAATTATAAAATAGGAATATGTGGAGTGGGAATGGTGGGGGGAGCTTTAAAGAGATACT
>CAZPZV010000041.1:0-2108 GCA_964591185.1 uncultured Candidatus Saccharibacteria bacterium
AAGTTGTTTCCCAGGCACAGTTAGTTAAAGAGATGCTTCCTTATTCCAGATTTTACTACCACCTTCCTTACGGACCAGTAGGAGGAGGTGAAGAGCTTTTTATTGAAGAAGCAAAAAGAAGAGGAGCAAAATTTCTTTTTGTTGAACCCTGGACCTCTTTTGATAAAGGAAAAAATTCTTCTTTAAGAATAGAACCGCAGAAAACTTCCATTATCGACCTTAAAAAAGAAGACCTCCTTGCTTCTTTTAGAAAAGATACGCGCTACAGTATCCGTTCCGCGAAAGAGGTGGATGTCAAAGAAGAAGAGTACACCGAGGAGTTTTTCGATTTGCTTAAAAAAACCAAAGAAAGACAAGGATTCTTTTCTTATTCCAAGGAATATTTTCCACTTCTCCTGGAGTATTTGGACACTTCCTTTTTCTCTGCCAGACACAAGGGCAAGCTTGTTGCTGCGGCTATAGTTGCTTTTTTCGGAGAAAGAGCCACTTATCTACATGCGGCTTCCGATCACGATTATCGTAAATTAAAAGCTCCTTCACTGCTGCAGTTCTATATTTGTGAAGAGTTAAAAGAAAGAGGGTTTTCAGAGTACGACCTTTGGGGTATAGACGAAAAAAAGCTTCCCGGAGTTTCTCATTTCAAAAAAGGATTTAGAGGCAGTGAGGTTGTTTATCCGCCAAGTAAAAGAGTCGCTTTTTCCACTTTATGGTATAATGCCTATGTTTTAGGTAAAAAAATATGAAGAACGCACTGCTTAAATGGAGTTTAAAAATAGTAACAAAGCTGATTATCTGGAGGTATAGGCCGTATATTGTTGCTGTTACAGGAAGCGTAGGAAAGACCTCTACCAGAGAAGCAATTGTTTGTGCTCTTTCCAAAAACTTTAAGACTAGAGGCAGTGCAGGAAACCTTAATACCGAATTTGGCGCTCCTCTTGTTTTCCTTAAAGAAGATAAAGCAGGGGAGAGCTTGGGGGAGTGGATAAGGATAGTGGGAAGAGGAATACGTCTTCTTTTTTCCGGGAACGACTATCCAGAGGTGATTGTTGTGGAGATGGGAGCGGATAAGCCGGGGGATATAAAGTATCTGGCAAAAATGATCAAGCCTCATATTGCTGTGGTTACCGCAGTAGGAGAGGTGCCGGTGCACGTGGAGTTTTATAAAGACGCGGAAGACGTTGCAAAAGAAAAGAAGAATCTTGTACTTTACTCTCGCGACATGAACATTCTTTCTTTTGATGATCCTCTTGTTTTAAAGATGAGCGAGAAAAGGATTACTTTTGGATTTAAAGAAGGGGCTGACGTACAGATAAAAGGATTTAAGAATACTCTTCAAGGATCCTCTTTTAATCTGGTTTATAAAGAAAAAGAGCACCCCTTTAATCTTCCTTTTATAGGAGAGCCTTATGCTTACTCTGTTGCAGCAGCTTTTGCCGTAGCTACTTACCTAGGAGTGGAAGACATCTCTATGGAAGAGATGAAGCTCCCCCCGGGAAGACTTTCCTTGATTGAAGGAAAAAATGAAACGGTTATAATAGACGGCAGCTACAACTCATCTCCCGCGGCACTTTCTTCCTCTCTTGATGTCTTAAAGAGTCTTCCGGGAAAAAGAAAGATAGCGGTTATCGGTGATATGCTTGAATTAGGAGAACACTCTATTAAAGAGCACCGTAAAGCAGGAGAGAAAGCTTCCTTTTGTGATTATGTCATATCCGTAGGAAAGTATGCCGGGGAAGTGGGGGGCGTCAGTGTCTCTACTTCTGAGGAGGCGATACCTGTTTTATCTGAAATAATATCTCCCGGTGATGTTGTGTTGATTAAAGGATCACAAAGTGTGCGTACGGAAAAAATTGTTTTGGGTGTTATGCGTTATCCGCAAAAGGCGGAAAAGTTACTCGTAAGACAAACACCTTTCTGGAAGAAAAGATGAAAAAGAAACTGAAAAAGAAACATACGGTAAAAAAAAGGAAATCCATCCTTAGAAAGTCTTCTTTTTGGTGGAGCGTTTTCTTTGTTTCTCTTTTTGGTGCAGTTTTTTACTTCTTTTTTTTGTATCCTTATTTTTACGTAGAAAATGTTTACATAGAAGGGTTTGAGATTGAAAACAT
>CAZPZV010000042.1:0-1913 GCA_964591185.1 uncultured Candidatus Saccharibacteria bacterium
TCGAACCTAGACTAACGGGACCAAAACCCGTCGTCCTACCATTAGACGATCCGGCAATTTACTTCTCCAAAAAACGCTGTGCCAGTCCAGCAACAGCAACCTCTAAAGGAAGTTGTGGTATGGGAGAGTATTTAACTTTTCTCCCCGCTTCCAGAAAAACATCTATCATCTCTCTTATCATCTCTTCATCTATCTTCTCCACCTGTCCTCTCATATTCTCTATCTCTTCTTCTGTAAGCGTTGTTGTAAGTATATCATAAACAGGGCCATTTTTCACCCCCCCTGAAAGAATCTTTAAAACCATCATCTCCCTTAAATAGTGCATAATGTTCTGCTGAAACTCTTCCGGGTCAGTGCCTCGGGAAAATATCTCGTTCATTACTAAAAGAGATCCGTGAGCATCACCTGCAAGAAGAGGGTCTATAAAGGAAGAAATTACCTGCTTTTCCACCACTCCCAAGATGCTTTTTACCTCCTCTTTACCAATCTTTTCTCCTTCCTCAACAAAGGAAAGAACTTGTGAGAGAAGGCTTTCTCCATCACGCATAGAACCACCTGCAGATGCTGCAATAATCTTTAACGCCTCCTCATCAGCCTTTACTCCCTCCTTCTTTACTATCCCCTTCATTCTCTCCACCATCTGTGAAACGGTAAGCTTGCGGAAATCAAACCTCTGACAGCGCGAGATAATCGTTGGTATCATCTTGTGTGTTTCTGTGGTGGCTAGTATGAATATGGCATGTGAAGGTGCTTCTTCCAGTATCTTTAAAAGCGCATTTGCCGCTCCAGAAGTAAGCTGGTGTGCTTCGTCGAGTATAAAGATGCGGTACTTCATTCTTGCCGGAGAAAAACGGATACCATCACGCAGTTCACGTATATTCTCTATCCCTCTATGCGAAGCAGCATCTATCTCCATCAAGTCCACTGCCCTACCATCTATTATCTCTTTGCAGGAAGAGCACTTGTTGCACGGCTCACTACTCTTTGTATCCTCACAGTTTACCGCTTTAGCTAAAAGACGAGCCATAGTTGTTTTTCCGCTCCCTTTTGGTCCACAGAAAAGATAAGCGTGAGCTACGGAGTCCGATCCGAGTGCGTTAAGTAAAGTTCGTACAACGTGCTCCTGACCGGAAACATCGCTAAACTTCTGCGGTCTGTATTTTCTGTAAAGTACTTGATTAGACATTTTGTTTTCTAAAACTTACACGCAGTATAATATATAAAAGAATAATAAACAAAGCAACCCCTAAAAGAGCTTGTAACCCATACATCTCTTTTATACCTATCCCCGCCTCTGTAATCAAAGTCACCCCCACTCCGGCAACAAGAACCCCAATACTCACGGCAATAATAGACCACCTTTTTCTCAGCCCAAAAACAACAGCAACCAAAGATCCTGTCCAAGCTCCGCTGACCGGAAGAGGAATAGATGTAAATATAGCCAGTGCAAAGTAACCATACTTCTCTACTCTCTCCCCGTGATCCTTTCTTGTCTTATCAAAAATAAAAGAAAAGAAACGGTTCATTAAAGAGCTTTTTTTAGACAGCCAACCGGAAACGGGATCAAAAAGAAGTATTACCGCAAATACAGGTAAAAGATTTCCCAGAACGGACCAAATATAAGCAGATAAGGGACTCATTTCATGTACCAATATAGCAAAAGGAATTGATCCACGAAGCTCCAACAAAGGAGTCATGGATAAAAAGAAAGTTTGCAGTTCTGCTGACATGTTGGATGTATTATAACCTAAAGGGGTTTTTATGTAAAAACCCTTTACATTTTTGGCAAAAAGTGATATAAACAGGTCATTAACTTTTTTACATTTTACAAACCTTAACAACGTGAAAGGAGGTGGTTATCTGCTAAGCGACTAAGATCTGAAAAGGAACAGGAAAGAAAAGAAGGAAAAAAA
>CAZPZV010000043.1:0-1614 GCA_964591185.1 uncultured Candidatus Saccharibacteria bacterium
AATTAGTCCTTTAATGATTGTTTCTTCTTCCAGTCCGCATATGGCAAAAGCGGAAATTTCAGCAATCTTCCCTATCTGATTGTTGTTCATATCTTCTTTAAATTCCTTTCCGATTTGTGCTTGCAAAACTTTTACTCTTTCGTCTTTATTCCCAATTCTTTTTTTTGTTTCTCTGATATGTCGCAAGGAGAGTTCATCATTAGATCTTTTCCGTCTCCGGTCTTTGAAAAAGCAAACACCTCTCTGATATTTGGTTCTTTTTCCAGAATCATCATTAGTCTTTCAAAACCCCAAGCTATGCCTCCGTGTGGAGGAGCTCCAAGTTCCAGTGCCTTAAGCATGTGACCAAAGTTGTTCTCTATCCTTGTTTCATCATATCCTATAATCTCTAAAGTGTTTCTGAGAGCGTCTGACTTGTGATTCCTCAAACTCCCTCCACCGATCTCCAGACCATTTAGTGTTATATCATACTGAGTTGTGTATATGTTTCCGATATCTTCTTTACGCATAAACTTGTCGAAATCCTCTTCTTTCGGTTTAGAGAAGGGGTTGTGTGTAAATGTCCACTCCCCTGCTTCATCAACATTGTCTTTTTCCGCCTTTTCAAACATAGGAAAATCAACAACCCAAAGAAAAGCAAGAAGATCGTCATCTTCCTTATCCTCCCTTATGTCCGGCCTATCAGTTCCGTACTTTTCCATTGCCTCTTTGTAAGAGATTCTAGGGAAAGGTATTTCCTGTATTCTTTTTTCCGGATAGCACTCTTTTACCATCTCAATGAGCAGTTCTTCATTTAACTGCATTACTTCCTCCTCTGTAGTAAAAGACATCTCCATATCAAGTTGAGTGAACTCGGGCTGTCTATCCCCTCTTGTATCTTCATCACGCATGCATCTGGCAAACTGGAAATATTTTTCATAACCGGCAACCATTAAGAGTTGTTTGTACTGTTGTGGAGATTGTGGAAGAGAATAGAACTTTCCTTTGTATATCCTGCTGGGAACTACATGAGACCTTGCTCCTTCCGGTGTTGGAGCGGATAGTATAGGTGTTTCGATTTCTATAAAGTTTTTTTCTTTTAGATAGTTTCTGACAAAACTTTGGATTTTAAATCTGTTTACAATATTTTTCTGCATTCTCTCGCTTCTCAGGTCCAGATATTTGTATTGAAGACGAACAGACTCATCTATCTCTCTGGTGTCTCCATCAATAGGAAAAGGCAGTACATCGGCCTCATTGAGAACAATGATCTCTAATATTTCAAGCTCTATATCCCCATTCAGTGCATCCTTGTTTATATTCTTTTCCGGCCTGGCATTAACTACTCCTCTAACTTCCACCACAAACTCTTCCCGTAGTGTTTTTCCGGTATCCATTGCTTCACTTTTAGGTAATATCACTCCCTGAACAACTCCGGTGGCGTCCCTAAAATCAAGAAAGATCATTTTCCCTTGATCACGCCTAACACTTACCCATCCCTTGATAGTTACTGACTCCCCTGCTTTCTTTGATAGTTCGTTTATATATGTTCTTTTTTGCATGCTTTAATTAATGTAATATATTGTGGTTATCATAGGATAGATTCCAATTGTAATCAAGGAGAAGAGATAGTAG